>SYKL01000244.1 GCA_005797785.1 Pseudomonadota bacterium
ACTTTGCGCATCACACACCATGCCGCGACCGAAGGGCCGTCGCGGTTCTAGTCTACCACGGAGAGCTGAGCCGATGCAAGCCCGCTCCCCATCGGCCGCCTCGCTGCCTACCAATGCTTACCCAGGTACAACCCAAATCTTGGCGCCACCCGGCCTGCAACCTTCACCTTACCGTCCTCCTGCACCGGGAACACATAGGTCATCAGCGAGGCATCCGCGCCAACATGCAATCCCCAACGTAATTCCCGCGCGATCCCAAACGAAGCTCCAAGCTGGCCGGCGCCGGTTTTCCGCGAGGGGGCGACTCCCGACGTTTCAAACTTCTGAAACAGCACCCCTCCGCCCACCTCCAGCCCCAACTCCAGACTGATCGCCGGAAAGTCCCAAAAATGCGACAAGCGTTCAGTGAACGCCAATTCGTCATCGGACGCGGTCAGAGTGTCGTTGGAATGCTCCGCATGACAACCGTACACCCGCGTGGTCAGGCTCAGACTTCGAAGATTCGCTTGGTACCCCAGAAATCCCCCCTGACACACCGTCCCTCCGGAAATGACGGAGGTCCGTAGTCCATAGCCGCCCTGAAGCGCATGCATGGCGCGCGCACCGCCCCCCTTCCGCACCAGCTGTGCGTATTCCACCCTTCGAAGCTCCGAATCCTTCACTAGCCGGGTCTCTCCAGCGGTCACCACCACCTGGCCCTCCAGCAGGTGCTGGGCGCCTCGTCCCACCACATAATAAAGACCAGCCTCTAAGCTCATCTTCCGAGAAGAACTGTGAAGGTCGATCTCGCCGACCACCGGCCCGCCCCGGCCCCCGCCTCGAAATACGATGTAGGAACGTCCAAGCGGCAATTGCAGCTGCGCGCGTTTGGCGCTGAACGCCCCCGGGGTGGTCAACACCACATTGCCGCGCCCCCGAAAGTCATAGTGAAAGGTCGGATGTTGAATTCCCGCCACCGTCGCACTGGTCGCCCGCAATGTCTGATCGTAGGAAAAGCGATACGCCTCCGCGAGATCGACATTCCCATCGCCGTTTTCGTCGGCAGCCCCGAGCAGCGCCGAAACAAAGAAGTGGGTAAAAAACGACCCCTTCAAAGCGTCGGACTCCTGCGCATCCTCATTCACAGAGCTCGACGTCAAAAAAACTGCTCCCTCCCCTGGCAATTTCTCGTCCACCGACAGCACGAAGGGAGCAACGGGAGTCCCCCCTTTCACACGGGTGACCGCGCCCGATCGGCAGGCATCCACCATCAACAGCCGAAATTCCGCGGCCGACCCGCGCACGAGCTTTTGCAACTCATCGATCTTCAACGACGTTCGCCCTAAATGAAGCGCCTCTGCATCCGCATGCCCGGAATAGTAAACTACCATTACTATTTCCGAGTCCGTCTGGGTGCGCACGCGCTCATTCATCGAAACGATCGCTTGGCGCACCGTTTCTGAATCCTCCCCTTGCAGAAGGAGCATGTTCTCCGGGCGAAATCCGCCAAGATCCTTCAACACGTCGTACATCCGCTCGGAGTCGCTTTCCGCATACCGAAGCGTGACCTCGTCCGCACGTCCCTGATTATTACCGACCAACACCGCAAATCGGGTCACACCCGCGTAGGCATTCTCGCCAAACCACATCAGCAGGAAACTCAGAATCCAGGCGTTCACGGGGTCACCTTCGTCCACTGGATTTCCGTGCTCGCACATCCCTCCGGGAACAGCCGATCTCCGCTTCGCACCTGCTCCTTCAGCACCTCTATGGAAACCGGCTCGGCACAGGCGATCCCCACCACCGTTTCCACCCCGAGGGTCGCATCCAATTGAATAGCGCCCGGCAACGAAACCTGAACTCCCGCCGCCAATTCCGTCGAATCCGACACCGGATAATAGGTGCTGATCACCCCCGCTCCGTCGGTGCTCAGGATCGTCAAATGCACCGGAGTTTCGGAGGTATACTCAAATCGAACCTGATCGCCAGGCAGCAACTTTTCGCCCGTCTCTCCCTGGCGAACCGAATCACCGCTCTGCACGTAGAAACCCAGATCGAAACCACCTTTGCTGCGCACGGTTTCCGTCGGTTGAAACCAGAGGGCCGCGGCGGCTGCGACGGCAAGCCCCGTGACCGGCCCCGCCCAAAGCCACGGCGTTCGCTTCGCTTTCGGAGCCACCAACGCCGGAGCCGTCTCCGCAAAATCCTGCTGCGCCTCCGAAAAAATCCTCTTTCGTTCTGCACAAGCGGCGCATCCATCCACATGGGTTTGGGCTTCCGCCACCGCGGTCTCGGAGAGTTCGCCCGCCACCCAGCGGTCCAACTTCAAATCCGAGAGACAACCTTCGCTTCGACTCCGTTCCATTCCATGGGTCATCGCACACCTCCGTCCGTCTGCAGGGTGGCTTGCACCCGCTCCAACAAATTGCCGACATGCCGCCGGGAGCATCCGAGGATCTCCGAAATTTCCTCGTGGCTCATCTCGTCATAATAATAATGAATTGCCGCTTGGGCCTGTTCTTCTGGCAGTTGCGCCAGCATCTGGCGTACCATCACCGCGTCCGACGCGGATGCCTGCACGTTCGTTTGCGCTGGAAACACCTTGAACTCTAAGATTCGACCTCGGTTTTTCCGGTTTCGGATCCGGTTGAGGCAAGCGTGGGTGGTCGCCGAATAAAACCAGGAAGTACCTGCCTTGGGTGGAAGTTGCGCCGGACGCTGAAGCAATCCGATGAACAATTCCTGAAGTACTTCCTGGGCTTCCCCTTCATCTCCCAAGATCCGCATCGCACGGCGCAGCACCATCGCTCCATGTTGCCGGTAATAGGCGTCAATTTGAGGATGGTGCTGCACAGTCCACTCAGGTCCAATTGGGGAAGATCAGGTTGTCGGACTCGTCGAGCCGCACCGATACCGGGGTTGAGGCGTCCACCTCATACATCTGATCGAAAATCCCTCCGCACTCTTCCCAGGCCTCCCAGTCTTGAGCTTCGTTCGCCGCATCGCGACACGCATCGCCCGCCGCCACCTCTTCTTCGGTGACCGGGTCGACACCCATCAGGTGGTAGCCCTTGGACAGCGTGCCCCCTAGAAGTTCGGCGCTAAAGGTACCTTCTTGCACATCACGGTCGACGTAAACCAGCAGTTGGGATTCCGCGATCCCCAACAGGTCGTCGTCATCGAGTTCTTCCGCGGAGACATCGGCGGCCAACACCGTGATGTACGCGACGCCGATCCGTGCCTCGTTGGCCCCATTGTAGCTGTAGTCGTTGAGCGAGTCTTCGCTAGGCGGCTCCAACAATTCCAGGTGGAAGCTCGCCGGGAACTCGCCGGTGACCGGCACACCCTCGGCCACCACCGTATCCGGGCTGCCCGAGGTCACTTCCCAGACCAGGGTAACTTCCGCAGAATCTGGCGCTTCCTCGCGATCGTTGGTAACCGTCCCGCTGAGCTCGAACAGCGCTTCGCCCTGATATTCCCCATCGGCCTGCGGATCACAAGCCACCAAAAGAGGTGCAACCACAAAACCCAGAACCAAAGATGAAACTCGCATCGTGTCCTCTCCTTTCGCCCATTGGTTGGGCACTGGTGGAGACCCTGATGGTGGGCATTTGGGCACGAAAAGATCACGAATGTTCAAAATTTCAGAAAACACAAGTAAATCCACGGCAAATCAACGTCGCCACGCACTCGTAATAGTAAACAGGTTGACTACAGCCGAACGCGCTGACAACGCAAACCTACCCGCGCGCCCCCAGGGTCGCTGTTGCAGGGTGTTGCGGAACCGCCGCCGCCACCACTACCGGTCGCTCCCCGCCCCCGTCTCCGGCGGCGCGTCCAACGGAAACAACTGCACATTCGCTACGATCACCCGTTCCATCGGTTCAGATGCCGCAACGATCGCCCTCAACGACCAAAAGTAGGAAAGGTGCAATTCCCGCAGGCGCGCGTAGTCCGCCTCCGACACGGAAAACACATTGTAGCTGAACAGTCCCTCGGCGCCGGCTTCGAGTTTTTCCCGCGCCACGCCGGTCCACCACGCCTTCAATCTCCGCCCCGAAGCGGGATCGCGCCGGGTATCCACGGATAACCCAGGTTCCAGCTGCCAACGGTTGTCCACCCAGCGGACCTGCCCCGCGGTCGACAGAGCTTTCAGGCATTCCACCTCTTCTTCCATTGGAATGCCTACCCGATCGGCGATCCAGCCCGGAGTGTGGCCCGAAAGCTGGCGATACGCCTCCAATTCCAGCACGCGCAGCACTGCCTGCGTCCACGGGCGCGAATAGATAAGCCCTCGCTGAGCTTCAATTTGCGCCCAACGTTCCTTCGCTTCCGGTAGAGTCGCTGGATCCACCAGCGACGCGATCCAGTCGAGCAGCCGGAGCGAACTCGCTTCCACCAAGCGAAAGAAATCCAGCAACGAAGGCTCCGTTTGGCCGGAGAGCATCCGCGCCACCGAAAAACGGCTCAACCCCGTCAAGGCGGCCAAGCGAACCATCGGCGTCTGTCCACGAATTTCATCCAGAAACCGCGCGATCATCTCCGCAGAGTGCGCCTCGCCCTCTTCCACAAAGGCGGGCGGTTCTCGGAAAAACGACCGAAATGCGCCGCGAACATCCCATCCCAACCGATCGGCGGCCCGCAATACCTCAGCAGCGGAGGGCGCCCGCCGTCCGGACTCCCAGGAATAAGCGACATTGCTCTTGTATCCAAGCCGCCGACTGAACGCTGTCTGCGAGCGATGCCCCCGGAGCGCCCGAAGAAAATCCCGCGACAACCGTTCCAAGTCCATGCGGCCCCCGCCGACCTATAGCACAATTGCACATTAGTGAGCCACTGCGACGCTGAATGGTGCAGAATCGACTGGACAGCGCCGGGCGGATCGGTCATTCTCGACGGGTGGACGGGCCGGAGGCAGAGATGCGGTGGGCGTGGGCGGCGATTTTCAGCGTTGGATGCGTTTCGCCCGAAGGCGACACCGATCACCAACTTGTCGGCGGGCAATCTGGGGAAGACAGCGTGTGCTCAGATGGCGAAGTCGTGGTGGATTGGGACGAGCCCGGCGGAAATGGCTCTTCCGCCGAAGACTTGTTGGGTTCAGGCCAGTGGAGCGAGCCGCTCACCTCCCCGACGCTGGATGTCCAGCTTTCGCTGATCCTTTACCCCAGCCAAGTCTCGTATGGCGCAGAGGGCGACTGCACGCTCGTCGTCGAAGGCTCGCTGCTGTTCTCCACATCCGATGGAAGTTTTGCGGAGGAATTCTCCGTACAACTGTACGAATACGACGAGGCGGCCTCACTCCACCTTGAGTTTCCAACCGACGATCTCGAGGGAAGCTGGGATGCCGGCGAGGAGACCACGCTCGTCATCGACGGGCTTTTCTCGTCGGACAGTTCATCGGGCACCTTAAAGGCCGGAGGAAGCGGAGAAACTCTCGCAGCCTGGGGTGCGCCATAGGGAAATCGTCAACCGGTTGACGATTCCGCAGTCGCCAGCCACTCCCGCAGCGCCTCAGCCAAGGCTCCCGCGTGGGGATAGCGCTCCGCTGGATCGGTGTTCGTACTCCTGAGAAAAATACGTTCCAAGTCCGAATCCAGCGAATCCAGCGCGGCCGACCGCGGCACCGCCGTGGCGTTCATCTGCGCCACCAGCCGGGCCTCCACATCCGACTGCCGAAACGCCGAGTGCCCGCTGATCAGCGTATACAGCACCAATCCCAGCGAATAGACGTCCGATCGGCTGTCCGCCACCTCGCCGGCGATCACTTCCGGGGCGATATACCCCGGAGTTCCAACCAAATGACCGATCTGAGTAAGCTCCGCCTCGGCGTCCCGCAGACTGCGCGCCACCCCAAAGTCAAGCACCTTTACGAAATCCGAACCGTCCTTTTGTCTCGTCAGAAAGAGGTTTGCCGGCTTGATGTCCCGATGGATGATCCCGGCCTCATGCGCCTCCGCCAAGGCTGAGCTCGCTTGTTGCACCAAACGAGCGGCGCGCGTCGCCGGCTGCGGCCCCTCTGTGCGCACCAACTGGCCCAGATCCCGGCCTTCCAACAGCTCCATCGCGTAGTAGTAGTGACCCTCCTCAGTCAACCCATAGTCGTAAATTCGGACCGTATGCGGGTGAGATAAATCCGCGGTTGCCCTTGCTTCTCGCTCGAACCGCTGTCGATCGGTGGCCTTGGGCGCTGAGCGCGGTTTCATGATTTTCAGCGCGACATCTTTCTTCAACGAGCGGTGAGTGGCAGTCCACAGTTCCGCCATTCCTCCCTCACCAATGCGCTTTTTCAGCACGTACCGACCCACATTCTTGGCCGCCACGAGCTCCCGCCGGAGGTTCCAAAACACATGGCTAAGCCATGCCGCTAGCCCCCCGGTCAGCAGGCCAAATCCCGTATAAACGACAAAAATGCTTAATTTCTGCAGATCAACAAACTGGGTCCGAATCTCCGGCGATACCACCGCCGCGGTCGCAGCCATCAAGGGAAACACAATGGCGATCACGCCGTACGACACGATGCTCTTCTGCCAGGGCTCAGCGCTCGTCCCGAGGCGCATCAGCATGATCGATACCGCGGCCGCTTCATAAGGCCCGTAGATCCCCCAACCGAGCAAGGCCATTCCCGCTACGGCGATCGAGCCCGACGTGTAGATCGTCATGTCGATCGCCCGCAATGCTCTGGGAGAAATGTCTGGACGCCGCAACACTCCCCAGGCGACCAACAACATCAGCCACGGGAGCACCCGGCACAACGCCCACGGCACCACCCAAAATGGCCCAACCAAGCCATAACTCACAAAATCAAACGCTGTACCCAACCCCCAGATCACCATTCCCACCGGCAGGGCCGTGCGAAACCGGCGCACGGCATCCAGGTGGTGCAGGCGATCGACCTCGTTTTCGTCCCGTGCATCGGTCATGACGACGCCCACCTTCGGGGTGGTGGGGTTCGGCGCCACAATCGTCGGATGGCTCGCCATGGTCCTCCCGGTCTCGACGGATGTTACCGTCGAGACCGGGATCCACACAACCCTCAGCCCGCGGTCGGGTCCGCCACCCGGCCCATGAACAGGATCGCCCCGGTGAGGTCATCCCGAATCAGGAACACGAACGGATGATCCGCACGAAACTCCGGAGGAAGCGAATCCGTTTCGCCCACCACCGCCGTCGCCGCCGCCGCTTCCGTGCCCACCTCATCGACCGAAACCACGGCGCTGTGCAGGACGTCCGAAATCCAGATCTGGTGCCCGCTGGGGGTGATGCCCGTGAAATCCGCATTGTCGAACGCCGCATTCACCCCCAGATTCCGAAGGGAAGGGACCAACGATCGCTCCGTCGCGATGTCAAATTTGGGGAGGGTGACCTCCACCTCGCCGGTGGACATTCCATTGGCCCACACCTCCAACAGCGTTGGTTCTAATGAGGTTTCCACCGCCGCCAGTCCGTCGCCGTCGACGGGCAGCACCACCCACATGGAGACCTCTTTGCCCTTGTAAGGCAGGCGTAGAACCTGAACCTCCGAGTCCTGGTACATCCCAAACTGCGCCGTCTGGGACATCAGCTCCGCGTTCACCGGCCCGGTGGCCGTCACAAAGGGACCCACTGCCGTGTCCGCCGGATCAAACGCACTTTCCCAATCGCCAAGGAAATAAATCGCATTGGTGAGGACAAATTGAGTCAGCGAATGGATCGATCCGTTGGGCAACAGTTCGGGGACCATTCCCGCGGTGTTGTCCGAAACCCAAGCATTGATCGTCTGTCGGGAGCCCTCTGGGTCTTCCGAAAAGCCCATCAATTGGGCCTCGGCCCCGTAATCTTCCCCTGTCACTGCAAGGTAGTCGTTCTCGACCGCTAAGCCGTCGGACAAATACACCCGATTGGCGATCGCTAGCGTGTAGGGGCGACCCAGATCCCCATTGAGATCTTGGGTAAGCGCACCCAAAGCGTGGTGGTAACTGCCCTCATCGCCACTTACGCCCAGCACCGCAGCGAGTTCATCCTGGGTCTCGCCGTTCGCTCCGGCCAACGTCATGCCTAACGCAGAGACCACGCTATACGGCGAAAAGAATAGATTCCCCTCCTCTTCTGAGGAGAGCTCCGCGTACAGGTCCACCGAAAAGGCGTCGGCCCCGTCCAGAACGGCGTCCAATTCCGCGCCTCGTTCGGTCACTTCCCGAGGCGTTGCCTCTTCCACCCCGGGTTCCACGCCCGGGACTTCCACGCAACCGACCCACATCACAGCCAGAACTACCG
>SYKL01000029.1 GCA_005797785.1 Pseudomonadota bacterium
ATGCCACCGACACCGGTCGCCGCTCCCTGGTTGGGCTCGATGTAGGAGGGGTGATTGTGGCTTTCCATCTTAAAAACCGCGCACAATCCATCGCCGATCGACACCGCGCCGGCATTTTCGCCAGGGCCGATCACCACCCGAGGTCCGGTGGTCGGCAACCGCCGTAGGTGTACCCGCGACGATTTGTACGAACAGTGCTCAGACCACATGACCGATAGAACGCCCAATTCCGCCCAGCTCGGCTCCCGTCCTAGCACCGACAAAGCGTGTGCATATTCCTCCGGCTTCAGCTTGTGATCCGCAACCATTTTCGGCGTTATCATTGCAGAACCCCCGCCAGACTTGCCAACAACGCCGTGCCATCAGTGCCGCCCAAAACCGGGTCGCACACCCGCTCGGGATGCGGCATCAAACCAACCACATTCCCCTCTGCATTGCACACACCTGCAACGTTTCCGCGGGCACCGTTCGGGCAGGCTTCAGGAGTCTGCTCGCCAGCGGCGTTTACATACCGGAACAACAGTTGCCCCCGATCTTGCATACCTGCAAAGGTCTCGTCGTCGGCAAACCAATTGCCTTCCCCATGCGCGATCGGAACCCTCAAAATACCCTTCACGCCTCGCGTAAACGGTGTCTCTCGCCCCTCTGCAACAATGTAGGTATCTTGACACAGGAACGCCAGATCCCGATTTCGGAGCAGCACACCCGGCAAAAGACCGGCTTCACACAAGATCTGAAAGCCGTTGCATACTCCAAGCACGGGCCCACCGCAGGCGGCAAACTTGGCCACTTCCGCCATCACCGGCGAAAACCGCGCAATCGCGCCGCATCGCAGGTAGTCTCCGTACGAAAACCCGCCGGGAAGGACGACGGCATCCACCCCACGAAGATCCGCATCCTTATGCCAGAGTTGCACGGCCCGTAGCCCAGGCGTCCGGTCGACGGCAAATCGGAAATCGGCATCGCAATTGGAGCCGGGAAAGGTCACCACCCCGACGGTGCGCATCACGAATTCCCTAGCTCAATACGGAAATCCTCGATCACCGGATTGGCGAGCAGTTGCCCACACATTTCCCGAATGCGTTCGCCGTCGGAGGAGTCCTTCAGCTCCATCTCGAAGAACTTGCCGATCCGAACCTCCGAAACTTCGGAATAGCCGAGCGCGTGCACGCCTCCAACCACCGCCTTGCCGGCGGGATCCAGAACGCCTTCTTTCAAAGTGACATAGATCCGTGCTTTCACGTTCCCTCCAGCGCGTGGCCAAAGACCCGGCGGTACAATTCACGGTAAGTGTCCGAAAGATCGCCGAGATCGCGGCGAAACACATCCTTGTCCAGCTTTCTGCCGGTCCCCTTCTCCCACAGCCGGCTTCCGTCCGCCGTGATCTCGTCAGCGAGAACCAGACCGCCGTCGAGACGTCCAAACTCCAGCTTAAAGTCCACAAGATCGATGTCGAGACGAGACCAAAACCCGCGCAGGACCTCATTGACCTTCAACGACTGCTCCTTCATCCAGGCCAACTCGCGGCGCTCGGCCCAGCCAAACAACACCGCAATGTCCTCGGTCATCAGCGGATCGTTCAACTCGTCGGATTTGTGGAAGTACTCGACCAGCGGCCACGGAAGCCACGCCCCTTCAGGTTTGCCGTAGCGTTTTGCCAACGAACCGGCGATGGCGTTGCGCACCACCACCTCCACCGGAACAATGTCCACCTTCCAGCAGAGCAATTCCCGATCGTTCAGAACGTCGATCAAGTGCGTTTTCACACCTGCCGCCTCGACCTCGCGCAGCAAATGTACCGTCATGGCGCAGTTGATCCGACCTTTATCCTCGATGGATGCCTTTTTCACGCCGTTGAAGGCGGTAGCATCGTCCCGAAAATGAAGAATGACCTTCTTAGGGTCGGCCGTCGCATAAACGCGCTTCGCCTTGCCTTCGTAAAGGGCGTCGCCTCGCTCCATCACAAACCTCCCCACCGTCGCGCACGATGTATCCGACCGGCGAGATTCCGTGTAGAATCCCACCCGGTTTGGGGGCGACATGCGTTGGTGGGCATTGGCGGGGATGATCGGTTGCCAGCAGCCCGTTTACGACGGCCCCAAAGCCCGCTTTGACGATGAAAGTTCCCTGCCGTATTCCTACCCCTTTCCGTCCAATCATTACCGCGAAGTGGGCGGAACCGTCGATTTTTCGTCGTTCCCCAATCCGCAAAACTTGCCGATTCTGGACGATTTTGTTGCACTCGCAAGTACCGCAGAAGGCTTCTCCCCCAATGCACCGATTTACTTCACCTTTGACGGCCCGCTCGATGAAGAAAAGATCCCCAACGCCCAAGAATCCACGATGGAAGGCGCTGCGATTTTTCTGATCGACGTCGACTCGCGTTCACCGCATTGGGGCGAGCGTTTCCCGATCCAATACGAGTTTGCCACGGAGCAGACCACTTATCAGCCTCAGTACTTGCTCGCGGTAGCACCGATTTTTGGCATCCCACTGCGCCCCGCGACCACCTACGCACTGGTGATCACCACCTCCATTGCAGCTCCAAGCGATGGTTTTGACAAGGTTTGGCGCAGTTCGCATCCGGACCATGACGTCTACGCTCCCCTACAAGAAACCTTGTTCTTCCTCGGCCTTCAGGAGAGCGATGTGGCCGTGGCCACGGTGTTCACGACCTCCGATCCGGTTCGCCAGATGGCCGACATCACCGCATTCTTGCACGAACGTGTCGATATTCCCGTCCTCTCCTCGGAAGTCGAGCGAATCCGGTCCAATTCCTTCTATCAAGTGTTTGAAGCGCACTACCCCAGCCCCATCTTCCAACACGGCGAACGCCCCTACCGCGAAAAAGGCGGCGGCTTTCAATTCGACGAAAATGGCCTTCCAAAGATCGCGGACTGGGACCGTATGCGGCTTGCGATCTGCACTCCCCTCGATCTCTCCAATCCGCCCGAAGGTGGCTGGCCCGTGGTCATCAACCAACACGGCACCGGCGGCGACTACATCAGCCATTGCAACTCGAACAGCGCATTGGAAGTCGCTTCCCAGCTGTCCAAAGTCGGACTCGTGAGCTTGTCGATCGATCAACCGCTCCATGGTCCACGGGGAACGCCGGAAACCAACACCGAACTCGATACCTTCAACTACCTCAACCCCGAGTCAGCGGCATCCACCCAACGACAAGGAGCGTTGGATGCCATCTATCTGGCGCGTGCGCTCGCTGAACAAGAAGTCGTGTTCACCACCGAAGACGGCCAACCCATCCCTCTCAACACGCAAAACATCTCGTTCTTTGGGCATAGTCAGGGCGGCACCACCGGGGCCATCGCCATCCCCTTCTTCGGCGACAATGTGCACTCGGCGTTGATTTCCGGCGCCGGTGGCGGCATGTCGCTCACGTTGATCGATCGAAAGGACCCGGTCGATATTGCCGCCCTCATCGAGGGTGCCACCTCCTTCGTCGAAGGCGAGCATCTGACTCCACTTCACCCCATCGCCTCCATCATTCAAAACTTGGTCGACGTCACCGATCCCCTCAACTACGGACCGTATTGGTTCGCGGAACAAGGCGATTGGGACTACACAGGGCCAGTTTCCGTGGTCCTGACCAACGGTCTGCTCGACGCCCAAACCCCACACCGCGCCGCGGAAGCCCTCGCTGCATCGGCCTATCTGCCGCAGTTGGCCCCCCAGATCAACCAACCCGCCGCGATTCAACTCCGCGGGATTGAGCCCGTCGTAGCTCCGGTCGCGGGCAATGAGCAATATTGGAACGGCGAACCCATCACCAGCGCGTTTTCCCAGTGGCCCGAAAACGACCATTTCGCGGTGTTCACCAACAAACACGCGGCACGCATGTACCGCATGTTCCTAC
Organism: Pseudomonadota bacterium; assembly: GCA_005797785.1. Taxonomy (GTDB): domain Bacteria; phylum Myxococcota_A; class UBA796; order UBA796; genus SYKL01. The sequence continues at coordinate 3,875 of SYKL01000029.1, forward strand.
GTTCTGCGGCCGACGGCGAAGCGATTATCCCGGAGTCCGACGAATAGTCGGACCCGGCGACAGGGCTCAATAACGTGGAACCGTGGGATCGACCTCAATGCTCCACGCGTTGAGCCCGCCCTGCAAATTGAACACTCGGGTAAACCCCAACGAAGACAACGTTTCTGCTGCCTGCGCCGAACGCCCGCCCATTTTGCAGTGAACCACGATGTCCCGATCCCGAGGAAGCTCACCGGCGATCGCCGCGATCTCCTCATGTGGCTGCAGACGATCGGCAAACCCTAACCGTGCAATCTCCGCTTCATGCGGCTTCCGCACATCAATTACGTAAGGGTTCCATCCTTCTTTTCGTCGTTGTTGAAGCTCAGTCGGCGTAATCGATTGCACACTCATGGCTGCATTCTCCTGCGGCAATCCGCCGCAAAATTGGTGGTAGTCGATCAATTGCGTGATCGCTGGCGCGCCCTCATCACGGCGCAATTTCATCTCACGAAAACTCAAGTTTATCGCATCGTAAAGCAGCAGGCGCCCAGACAGGGTGGTCCCCAACCCCAGCAGGATTTTCACAGCTTCGGTAGCCTGAATTGCACCGATCATCCCAGGAAGTATCCCTAATACTCCACCTTCGGCGCAGGAAGGAACCAATCCGGGAGGCGGCGGCTCCGGGTATAGATCCCGATAGTTGGGGCCTCCTCGATAATTGAACACCGACGCCTGGCCTTCAAACCTAAAAATCGAACCATACACATAAGGCTTGCCAAGGATGACGCAAGCGTCGTTCACCAAATACCGGGTTGGAAAATTGTCGGTTCCATCGACGATGACGTCATAGTCGCCGATCAACTCCAATGCATTTTCGCTGGTCAACCGAATTTCATGTGTAATCACCCGCACATGCGGGTTGACGTCTCGGATCCGATCCTGGGCACTCTGCACTTTAGAACGTCCGATCGACGCGGTACCATGGACGACCTGGCGTTGCAGATTCGATAACTCCACGACATCGAAATCAACGATCCCTATGCAGCCTACGCCCGCGGCGGCCAAATACAGCAGGACCGGAGACCCTAATCCACCGGTGCCGATACACAACACACGAGAGGCTTTGAGGCGGCGCTGCCCCTCCAGACCCACCTCTTCGAGCACCAAATGCCGCGAGTACCGGGCGATCTCGTCGTGTGACAATTCAGGCAAGTCCAACCCTTCCTCCGCCTTTCCACATAACTCCGCCGCACGAAGTACAATGCCACTGTGGAGGAGCCATGCGCCTGCTGCTCGGGGTTACCGGTGGAATCGCAGCGTACAAAGCTGCTGATCTGGTGAGTCAGGCCGTCAAGGCGGGCTTTGAAGTGCGAGTGGTGATGACGCCCTCCGCCACCCATTTCGTTGGACCCTTGACGTTTGAAGCACTTTCTGGTCATCCCGTCATGCTCGACGCCTTAGCGACCGGCGGCGCTCCCGAAGGTTCCGGCGCCGTTCAGCACATTTCATGGGCAAAATGGGCCACCCACGCCTGCATCGCGCCGTTGTCGGCGGCATCCCTCGGAAAACTTGCCTGCGGTATCTCAGATAATGCGCTCACTACCGTCTGGTTGGCGCTTCCCCCCGGCATTGTGAACGTGTTGGCGCCAGCCATGAACACGCAAATGTGGGACCACCCCATCGTTCAACGAAATGTGAAATGGCTGGAGGAAAGCGGCCGATATACCGTATTGTCGCCAACGTCCAAGCGACTGGCCTGCGGGGATGTAGGCACCGGGGCCCTACCGGAGGTCGCCGACCTTTTGGCGGCCTTGACCGGCGCGCCCACACCGCCGCCACAAAAAGTAGCTCCACCTACAAAAGCCGCATCTGCCGCCCCGATACCGCTTCCGCCGGTCGCCGCACCCACGCCACGCCCGGCGACGCCGCCGGCCGCTGGACCCGCACCGATTCCAGCTATTCCGAAGAAAGGACCTGGCTTTCGCTAAGCAGCCAACGTTTGACGGCCGGAAGCAACGGTGGATCCGCGGGCGCCCAGAGCAGATCGTCAAGTTCATTTACCATTTTCCAGTCGCCGCGATCGTGCTCACGCAGCTGGGGCTCCCCCGCCGCGGTTGCCGCATAGGCGACCAAACATAGCCTTCGCTCTGGCCAAGCGAGCACGCTATCCCCGAGGTGCGGTCCCACCGCGATTGCCCAGCCAAGCTCCTCTCGAATTTCGCGAAGGAGCGCTTGAACATCCGTTTCCCCGGCTTCCACCTTACCGCCTGGGAATTCCCATCCGCCGGGATCCCTCATGTTCGGGCCGCGGCGCGCGACAAACACCTTTCCACCTCGGCAAACAACCGCACAAACCACCCGAATCTCGCGCATCTCCCCTCCGAAAGCCCTATTCGACGGGGATCTTTTGTACTGGGAGGGGCAACGGTCCTTTCGGTCGCTCCAACGCCAGCACCTGACATACGGTGGTGACACCAAGCAACAATGGAAGAGCTCCCATGGGTTTGAGCCATACCAGCGGTATCGCTGCCACCAATACCGAAATACTGGCCAGCGGCCGCCGGGCCTTGGCTTTCACCCGGATTTGACCCACGCCAAACAAGGCCATCCCAACGCCGAGAATCACCCAGCGCCACGGATGAGCTTCGGCCCAATACACCGCCGCTCCAACGCCACCGATCGCCAGGGGGCCCAAGTCCCGCCGCGCCGACAACAAGGGAATGACGCCGAGAACCGCCAAGATCAACACAGCTGAAGCTTCGGGCGAAAGAGGGATCGTGGCGAGCATCTCCGAACCTTGGCCCGCGAGCGTGCCGATCCGGCGCCTGCAGGGTACGAACTCCTATCGCGACTTGGGGGCCTGTGAATGGGCGACTACAAACCGACCCGAATTGGTTCCTTCGAGACCCATCCGAGCCGTTATCGGCATTGGAACCTCGATGTGACCGGTGCCGTGGCAACACTCACCCTGTGCATTCAGGAGGAGAATGGGCTTCGTCCGGACGATTATCCATTGAAGCTCAACAGCTACGACATTGGCGTCGACATTGAGCTGTTTGATGCGGTACAAAGGCTCCCTTTTGAACACCCCCAAGTACGGGCGGTGGTGGTCACTTCTGGGCTGCCTCGCATCTTCTGCGCCGGCGCCAACATCAAGATGCTCGCCACCAGCGAACATGGTTTCAAAGTAAACTTTTGCAAGTACACCAATGAAACCCGACTCGGCATCGAGGAATCCGGCCGACACGCGGGGATCACTTGGGTGGCCGCACTCAATGGCACGGCGTCGGGTGGTGGCTACGAGCTCGCCTTGGCCTGCGACGAAATTTACTTGATTGAAGATGGCTCGTCGGCGGTCTCTCTCCCTGAAGTGCCCCTTCTTGGGGTACTCCCAGGCACTGGCGGCCTGACGCGCCTGGTAGACAAACGCAAGGTGCGCCGCGATGTCGCCGACGTATTTTGCACCAAGGCCGAAGGTTTTCGGACCCGCGATGCGTTGAAAATGCGCCTGATCGACGGCGGATTTCCGCGCAGCAAGTGGGAGGCGGGCATCGCCGAAGTCGTCCAAAAGGCGGTAGCAAAGCACCCTGCCCGCGCCACGCCGGGGATCGAATGGTCGGCCCTGACCATCCAGGTCAGCGAAAACCATCGCGCCTACAAATACGTCGATCTCCGGCTACAACCCGAGCAACGCACGGCGACGATCGTTCTTCGCGCGCCGACCGAGGCTCCCGCCACCACCGAGCAAGCGCTGCACGCCAACGGTGTAAACCAATGGTGCCTCCAAGCGTTCCGTGAACTGGACGACGCCCTCCTGCACCTGCGGTTCAACCACGATCAAATCGGGTTGATCCTCCTCGAAACCGAAGGAGATCCCGCGCAAGTGTTGGCTCACGACGCCGCACTCCAAGGACTTCTCGGAAAGAACGGCCTGGCCGATCAGATCCACCTGGTGCAGTCGCGCGTTCTCCGGCGCTTGGACAACACCGCACGGTCCCTGTTTGCGATCATCAAGCCCGGAAGCTGCTTTGTGGGCAGTCTGTTCGAGATCGCGCTCGCCGCCGATCGCTCGTATATGCTGGCCGATGACGAGACCTTCATCCAGGTAACGGCCGCTTCCAAGGGACTTTACCCGATGACGCACGGGCCTTCCCGCCTCAACGTCCGGTTCGCCGGCGAGCCGGGCCAAGCCGAAAAAGTATCGTCTCTGGGTGAGCCGATCTCGGGAGAAGACGCCTTCGACCTCGGATTGGTGACCCTCGCCCCGGACGACATCGATTGGGAAGACGAGGTTCGCATCGCCATCGAGGAGCGAGCCAGCCTTTCCCCCGATGCGCTCACCGGCATGGAGCAAAACCTCCGGTTTGTCGGCAATGAAACCTGCGACACGAAGATCTTCGGTCGTCTGTCTGCTTGGCAAAATTGGATTTTCCAGCGTCCAAACGCCGTTGGCGAGCAAGGCGCACTTACCCTGTACGGCCATCCGGAGCGCCCCCGCTTCGATTGGCATCGCACCTGAACCGCGGAGCGCTCCATGTCCGACATTCGATATGATGAGTTGATCCCAAACAATGTGGACTTGTCCTCGGACAAGCGGCTACAACGCGCCCTCGAAAAATGGCAGCCCGCCTTTCTCGACTGGTGGATGCAGATGGGTCCCGAGGGATTCCAAGGGTCTGACGTCTACCTTCGCACGGCGATCTCCACCGCACCCGGCGGCTGGGCCAATTTTGGCTACGTGAAAATGCCGGAATACCGTTGGGGGATCTTCCTGTCCGACCCCGAAAAGGACCGCACCATCGGGTTTGGGGACAATACTGGAAAGCCAGTTTGGCAGGAAGTTCCAGGGGAATATCGAAACATCCTTCAAAGGATCATCGTCACCCAAGCGGACACCGAACCCGCATCCGTCGAACAGCAACGGCATCTTGGCCAAACCGCGCCTTCCATCGGCGATCTCAGAAATCTGTTCCAAGTGAATGTCGAAGAGGGTCGGCACCTCTGGGCGATGGTTTACCTTTTGCACGCCCATTTTGGACGCGACGGCCGCGACAACGCGGACGAACTCCTCGCCCGCCGATCCGGCGACGCAGATAAGCCCCGAATTTTAGATGCTTTTAACCAGCCTTGTCCCGATTGGCTGACGTTCTTCTGTTTTACGACGTTCACCGATCGCGACGGCAAGTACCAACTCGCCGCGCTCGCAGAGTCCGGTTTTGACCCTCTCTCTCGAACCTGCAAGTTCATGCTCACCGAGGAAGCGCACCACCTGTCGGTCGGGGAACAGGGCATCATGCGCGTGCTCCAGCGCGCCGTCGAACTCGAAAAGACCTCTCCCAATGGGGATGTTCGCGCCGCCGGTGGCATCGATATCGCCACCGTCCAGAAGTACATCAACTATTGGTTCAGCTACAGCCTCGACCTGTTTGGCAGTGAAATCAGCAGTAACGCCGCTGACTATTTCGCAGCCGGCCTCAAAGGCAGGTACCGCGAAGCCGAATTGTGGTCCGATCACGTCGCTTTGGAGGGGTTTCACGCATTGGATGTCGTGCGCGACGGAAAGTCCGTCGTCGACCAAGTGCCTCTGCGCAACGCCATGAATGAGCTGCTGCGTGCGGAATACCGCAAGGATTGCGAGCGCGTCGTCAAACGCTGGAACCGAGCGTTGGAGGATGCAGGCTCCCACGTTCAGGTCAGCCTTCCCGACACCCGCTTCTTCCGACGTCAGGGGATCTATGCGGGAAGCCACTTCGATCCCAAAGGAAACCTGATTTCCGCGGCAGAGTTCGCGGCAGGTGCAGACACTTGGTTGCCGACCGAATCCGATCGCGCCTATGTCGGCTCGCTGATGAAACCTGTCCTTGAACCCGGGAAAATGGCGAACTGGATCGCCGCACCCGCGCGCGGGATCGATGGAAAGCCAGTGGAATACGAGTACGTCCGGCTGTAAAACGCCGATGCACGGTTAATCGTCAAGCGCTTGACGATTAACCGGGCGGCAGCGGTTCGGCGCCAGCGCCCTTCACCTTGCCATACTCCACCAGCTCCCCTTGCTTTACACCAGGGAGCTGAAAGATCGCGTCGTTCACCAACCAATACCCCTTGCCACCGTCCGTACAGTCCACCGCTACAAACTGCTGTTCGCCAGAGCTCTCCGGCCCATCGCGGTGCGCCAGCGAATTTCCCGCATCGTCCGTGAGCACATCGGGGCAAGTTCCGCCGGTTTCCGAGCCATTGACCCGCAAGCTGCAGAACCCTTCGCCGACATAGGCGGTCACTTCGATCACGGTGCCCGGAGGAACCGTCTTGCCATCGTCCAATGGGAAGTCTTTGTCCGCGATGAAACGGTCGATTCCTCGTACCGTCCAATATTCGGCCTTGGTCTCGAACGCCCACGGATGATAAAGCGCGGCGGCGATCGTACACTGGCGTTTTGGAGCTTCACCGCAGAGATCTGTCTGCACTTCTGTCGTCAATGGACTCTGCACGTCCACGATCGGAGCTGGGTATTCCCCCTGCCAAATCTGCGCGGGTTCGCGTGCATCCGCGCATTTGGCCTGCGGCTGCCCGCCGACGGGAACGGCCAACGGTACCTCGGCCACTTCGGCGGCACCCGGTGGAATCACGGCCGGCTCGGTGCCTCCCTCCCCTCCGCTGCAAGCCAGAACAAACGCCAAAGTCACGCCAAGAACACCAACACTCGAAAAACGCATTTAGGCCAACCGTGGAAGAGCAGACAGTTCATCGTAAAGGCGCACGTTCGTTAAGATCGCTTTGCGGAATACTCCAAGATGAAGCGATTCATTCGGCCCGTGCGCGGTGGTTTGCGGATCCATCACCCCATTGAGGATCAACGGCAGATTTGAGTAGCGTCGCCCAAATAGCGCCACAAACGGGATCGATCCACCAACACCGACCTGAATCAAGGGGGAACCCCAAACCGCCTGATACGCGCGATTGGCCGCATCAAAGGCTGGTCCTTTGGGCTCGTACAGCCACCCTTCCGAGGCGGAGCCCGCTACTGTCAGGGACACCTTCACCCCTCCCGGCGGGTCTACGAGGAGGATGGAGCTCAACAACTCCATCATGAACTCGACCGTCTGCCCGGGCGCCAACCGCACCGACAGGGTCGCGGACGCCTTTTGGCGAAGGGCATTCTTCTTGCGATCCGGCGTTGGAAGCGTGGTAGCGATCACCGTGGCCGCGGGCTGCCACCACATCCACTCAGCGGGCGATCGCCCATGCTCGGGGAGCGGCTCAACGCCCGCGCACAAATGGGCTCCCTGTCGAATCACCGCCGCATTGAGGGGCACGGCCCGCCCCGACGATCGGCGCGCCTCTGGGACCTCCACACGGCCGTGGGCGAGGCGTCCATCCGCATCCAACAGTCGGTCAACCAACTTTACCAATGCGGTCGACACATCGGGGACCATGTTGCCCCAAAGCCCGGAGTGCCCGTCCGCTTCCAGCGCCTCGCACTCGAGCACCACTTCCAGCAGGCCGCGCAGCGACACGGTCAGCCCAGGCAGCTCGGTGGAAGGGTTTTCGCAATCGGTGAGCACCATCACATCGGCGGCAAAAGCCTCTGGAAAAGCGTCCATGTAGCGCTCAAGGTTCGGAGATCCGATCTCCTCCTCGCCCTCGATCAACAGGCGAAGATTGCAGGGCAATCCTCCCGTCTGCGAAAGCCACGCGCCGATCGCTGCCAAATGCGAAACCCAACCGCCCATATCGTCTGCTGCACCGCGTGCATACAGCCGCTCGCCGCGGATGGTCGCCTGATGCGGCTCCGTATGCCAAACTTCGCCGGCCACCGGTTGGAGGTCGAGGTGGCCATAGATCAGAATCGTCGGCTTTTCGGGGCCTGCACCCATCCATTCCGCGGAAACCGACGGAAGCGCCCCATCGAGCGTCAACACCCGCGAGGCAAACCCCAGTGCTGCGAGATCGTCCGCGATCTTGGCGGCCAACGCGGCGACATCGCCGGCGTGATCGGGCTCGCACGAGATCGCCGGGAACCGCAGGTACGCCGATAGCTGCGCCACGGTGGCGTCAAAAGCTGCATCGGCCGCCTGAAGAACGCCATCGACAGCCGAAGGTGCCATCAGAACTTGATGACCGCGCCGATGATGGTGAAAATCAGGGTGAGACCAAGGAAGACCGGGACAACAAGGACGGCCAGCGGCATATCCTCGGGAATCCGGTAGCCACCCCGTGGATCGCGGCCATGGGAATCAGACACATTCACCTCCAACGCCGTCCAATGTATCTCAGCGCACCCCGAAGGGGTACCCCCGCAACGCCCCGACGCGGCTCACCCCCAACGGGCGATTTCCGATCCTTCGAGATCGTAGATTCGAAGTCCCTCATCTGCTGTCACCACCGCGATGCGAGGGTTGTCGTGGGTGCCATCGTAGGCGAAACGTACTTCCTCGACTTCAAGTACCTCTTTGATCGCCAATTTTTGAGGTTCAAGACCGGGAAGACGGGCCACGTAGATCGAGTCTGCGCCGGTGCGGCCGAGCTCCGCCCAGGCGACCCAACCCGCATCCCCGGCGTCGATCGCGTCCAATGCAGCGATGTCTCCGCCCTTGGTGAGCACCAAGGGTTTGGGGGTGACCCCGGGGCCCATCCACGCAAACCTCATTCCACCTGGCTCTTCTTCTCCGCGAACCGGTTCGGACCAGACGCCGAGCACGCGATCTCCGAGGGTCACCGCTGCGGACAGCGGACCAGGGAAAGACGGCGGAGTACGCAATGGATCCGCGGCACCCTTCACGTCGGCGGAGATGAGCACGCCGCCCTTGCAAGCCAACACCGGATGGTGTCCACCCAAAAAACCCCTCGCCGTGGGAAGTTTTTTCGAGTGGACCGTTTCGAGCCCCTCCGCTCCGTACTTTTGAACGACCAAGGTCGGCCCCCGGCGTGCGAGGCCCCAAAGGTAGACCTCCCCGCCCTCCACGCGAAACACAGGTCGAACGCCGGGCTCATACCCAAGCGCATCCGTCCGCGCCGTACCCAATTCGCCCGAGTGGCTCAGCAGATAGCGCAGCAACGCCGCGCCGCCCGGCCGCTCCTGGAGGACAAATAACGAAAAGCCCCCGTCGAGAGGGACAATGGCGCGCGCCATGACCCCTTCGGCCGAGATCGGCAGCACCCCCTTGCGCATCTGCCCATTGGCGGAAATCGCCCATCGCAGCGACAGAGTCTCGTCGCTGTCGTGGTTCTCCCAGAGCACCGCCACCATCGCTCCATCGCGGGCCACCGCGACATATGAGAATTTCAACGGTGCGTTTGCATCGACCGAGGAGCCCACAGCTGCCAGACCAGCGAGC
>SYKL01000245.1 GCA_005797785.1 Pseudomonadota bacterium
CGTCCACCCCCAAACACAGCCGGCCAATATTGCCGGTGTTCTGGGGAATTTCTGGATGATAGAGCGCAACATGGAGATCAGAGGACACGAGGCACCATCCGCCGGTGGAGTGGCGCACCGGCGCGCGGCTGATACCCTATTGGTTGGCACCCGCGCGACCCGGAAACCCCATGTCCGACACGGAAAATGAATTCGCTGGCCCGTACAAGCCGATCCGACGCTTGGCTTCTGGCGGACAAGCTTCCATTTTCCTCGCCGAGGGACCCGAAGGGCATGTCGCGCTCAAGGTGGTGCGCACCAAGGGAGGGCTCACCCGAGAGGTGGAGGCGCTCCAAAGGTGCACTCATCCCTCCGTTCCTCGGCTGGTCGCCCGAAGTCCCGACGACCTCTGGCTCGCCCTGGAGGTGATCGACGGGGACAACTTTGACCGTTGGATGGAAGCACACTCCATCTCCGAGCGGATCAAAGCGTTGATCCCCGTGTTCGAAGCCATTGTGGCCTTGCACGCCGTTGGCGTCGTGCACGGCGACCTCAAGCCCGGAAATGTCCTGGTGGATCGCGAGGGACGCGCGTTCTTGGTGGACCTTGGTAGCGCCACCATCGACGGAGAGGGACCGGCGGGTTTCCGAGGTTCTCCTGGGTTTGCAGCGCCAGAAGTCGTTCGGGGCGAATCCCCCTCCCCCGCTTCCGACGCCTACGGCATCGGCGCCCTGTTGTACGTGGCCCTCACCGGCCAGCCCCCCTTTGTTTCGTCTGACCCTGCGTCACTCGCCTACATTTCACAGGTAAGCCTGCCGGAACCGCCGTCCGCCGGACCCGAAGGCCTGCTGACGCTGATCGGCGCGCTGTTGTCTCGTTCTCCGGCACAACGCCCAGAAATCACATCGACGTTCATCCAACGGATCGCTTCGCTGGCGGACGCTCCGCAGACCATCGGCGTGGTGGGAATGCGGTTTGAGCGCGACCGACTCCGACGCGCGGTGGTCGGCGCGACCGATGGCGAATGTCGGGTGGTGGTGGTCCATGGCCCCTCTGGAACTGGGCGTTCGGCAGTTATTCGCGAAGCTTTGGCGATCGCGGCGCAGGAGGGGCTGACCGTGGGTCCCCTCTCGGCGCGGCCCGGCCTCGCGTGCTCCGTCGATTCTCCCGATGCCACCGCTGCGGAAATCGTCCGCAAACGCCTTGAACAAGCCACTCCGGGGGTGGTGTTCATCCGGTCTGCGGCGCCGCTTCCATCGTTGGTGCGCCGAGCAGAAGTCCTTACACTGCCTCCGCTTTCCGAAGAAGAGACACTGCAGTGGTACGGGCTCGCCGGCATCGACGAAGCCGAAGCGCAACAGCTTTGGACGAAATTTGGCGGACATCCTGCACACATCGCGGATCGCCTAGGAGTCCGAGCTCCCGATCCGTTGGAAGCGCGCGTGCCCACGTCAGCAACCGATCCCGAAACCCTGGCAGAATCCTTGGGAATGGCCCCCATGGATTTGCTTGATCGTCTGCATACGGCGATCGCCGCCGGCCGCATTCGGGTAAATCCCTCTGGAACCGTGGAGAGAGTATGATTTTCGGCGCACTGTTTTGGCTGTTCGGGCTGGCCTCGGCGTTCGCCACCGATCTGGCGTTCGAATTTTCACCCACGATTGAAAAGGGAGCAAACCCCTGGTTGTCGTTGAGTTCCCCGCGCGACACCCGCACCATGCAAATCGCCGTGGTCACCCCCGTAAAGACGTACAACTTCACAAAAACCAACGTGGGCGCAGGACAATCCGTTCGCATCGAATGGCCAAGGAACTCCGCGGTCACCGAAGCCACGGTCAAGATCCTCGTCGAATACACCGACTCCTTCGAAGAGGAGATTGAGATTCCACTCACGTGGAACTATGGGGTGCCGCTGTCGGTGGATCTCTCTAAAGCGCACGCCGATGTGTCGACCCGTACGCTCAGCGTTCGGGTCAATACGCCCGTTGATAAGGCGGAAATCGTCGCGTACGGCGCACACAAAGCGGTGATCGAACAGCAAGAGATCGCGTTGCATGCGGGGCCTGGGGAGATCGACATTCCGTGGATCGGCTCCCCATCGGAGGTCGTCCTGTTGGACGTCACCCTGCACGCGGGCACCGCGTACGCGGGATTCACCTATTCCCCTTGGTTTTTGGACATCCCACACGAGGACGTGCTGTTCGACAGCAACTCGTCGGTGATCAACGCTTCGGAGGAGCCGAAACTCCAGGCGACCTTGGTTCAGCTCCACGACGTGCTCGACAAGTACGGCGAAATTGTACCAGTCAAGCTCTACATCGCGGGATGCACTGACACCGTCGGCGAAAGCCAGCACAACCGCGACCTTTCCCGCGACCGTGCCAAAGCGATCGCCACGTGGTTGCGCAAAAACGGCTACTCAAAGCCGATTTTCTACTACGGCTTTGGTGAATCTTGGTTGGCCGAAGCCACCGGCGATGGGGTCGACTCTCCACTCAACCGACGTGCACAGTACATGGTCGGTGCGAACCCTCCTCCCGGCGGGTCAGGGGTACCGGCTGTGAGTTGGATTCCGCTGTAGCCGTCAGGTGGTTTGCCGCGTCTACCAAGTGGTACATCAAAAATCACTGAACTCGCGAAAATCGATGTACCAGGTGGCCCGGCGCGCCAAGAGTGACGCAGGGATCGGCGCTAACGCCGCTACCCAGAACGGCGCCGTACGCGCCGAGGCCAAGGAACGAAGCGAAGCCCGCAGGGAAGCTGGGCTGTAGCCCGCGACCGAGCAACCGTCTTGATACGGTTTGTTCGGCCGCATCTGTCGGCCGAGTGATTGTCTCTATCCTAACGCCGCTTCAACCTGGGTTCCACCAGTCAGCAGCGCCCGCATTTGGGCGTTGAGATGC
>SYKL01000246.1 GCA_005797785.1 Pseudomonadota bacterium
ATTGCCGTCATCGCTTTCCGCGATCGGCCACCGCAGGTAGGGCGCCAGATTGTACTCGCCAACGGGAACCTCGAGTTCGGCCTCGTCCGTTTCGACGACCTCCGAGTCGAGGTCGGGCTCGTTTCCCGGTGTGCACGCCACCCACATCCCCAATACGCCCAGCATCATCGGCCCCTCCATCCCACCTCTAACTGCCCAGGGGACGGGTAGTTCGGACGTGTGAACGGAAAGGTAAAGTACTTTACCTTTTGCTGCCCCTCCCTGAGGCGAACGAAGTGCCGGGGCCGGCCAGACCCGTGCCTCGTTCGCACGGCAGCCATTGCGCTACGCGCTGCAACAACTACTTCCGGCGAGCGGCGCTAAATTGGCGTCCAGGCGACAAGGTCAGCCGCCTGGACACCAAAGGAGATCGGTCGTGCACACCTGGTCGAACGCTATTCGTTGCCGAATACTACCCTCCAACCATCAACGTTTTATCAAGGGTTTCGCCTCAGCATTCTCCCTCGCGTTTGCGCTCGCATGCAGTGGTGTCGCGGGCGACCCCGCCGAGCAGCCTACAGGGACGGTGGAGCCCAGCCCTTCGGCGAACGGGTCCACCCCTCCGAACGTTGCCGGAACCTACGCCAGTCCGACCGGCTCCCTCGTCCTCACCCAACAAGGTGAGCGCGTTAGCGGCCGATACAGCGCTGTTTTCGGAAGCAGCGCCCACATGTGCGACTGCGACCTGAGCGCGACGTGGGACGGCACGGCATTTGTCCTGACGGACCGCCCGGCGCACACGACCTTGACGCCAGACAACGACAGACTCCGGTTTGCGGGAAATCTCAACGACTGTTGCGGGTCGGGTTGGACCGGAGACGACCTGGAGCGCCAGGACACCGCCGCTGGAGCACCAAACGGAGCTACGCACGGCTGCGTGGACGGCGCAGAGCGGTGCGATGGCACCTACGCGGGTGCGGTCGCTCCAGGCAACAACCCACCGTCCGGCGCCCAAGCGATGGTGTGCCACGACGGCAACTGGACGATCAAAGAACGTTGCGACGCTTCCACCAACAACGGGTGCTACGAGATCGAGCCGCCAGCGGGCACCGGCGTTGCAGCGAACTGCCTCAGCGCGACCGAAACCGGCGGCGAGTGATGGACTTTAGCGCCATTGGGGGCCGTGACGCGCAGGCTGGGCCTCGGTACCGCACAATACTCTCCCCCGGAGGTCAGCGCGGCGCACCGCTTCCCCGCTACAGTCTGCAACACCAAAATGTTCCGCTCGCGGTCCTTACGATCGCCACCCCCGGTGGCGAGGAGGTCCGATGCGTTTGTGGGCAGTGGTTTCTATGGTTTTGGTCGGTTGCGCAGTGAACGAACCCATACCGTCGACGTGGATCGGCGACATGCACTGTGAGGACGATGGGGAAGTGGACGACTATGTAGGTGTTTTGGTGGAAATCGAGGGCGATGAAGAGCCGTTGCAGGTGCGGGTAAGCACCGCTGAAGGTGACGAAACGGCCTTTGAGTGTAGCTGGGTCGACGATCTGCTGACCTGTGACGAAAACGACGAAGCTGAGGTTCTCGGATTCGCGTTGAACGAGGAACACACAGAGGGACGGATCTACCTGTTCTTGGACCAGGGATTCTGCACGGGGACCTTCGAACCGTTCGAGGACTTGGCAGGGTAGCTCGGAACAACGAAGCCGAAACATCCTTCTTTTGGCAGAATCGGCAGTTGAGGCGGGCATCATCTCGGTGCCCGCCTCAAAATCGGACGCGGATGTGCGCCCCTGGTGACTCATTCCCTTGATCGGCACCGATTCGCCGCCCCCCCACCTTTCACCCGGGCTTGCCGTGGGTTCGTGCGGATGGCGAATACGGCGACCAACCGTCGATTCGCGCAGTTCCCACCGTCGGCGGACGGCGACGACTTGCGGTGTTGCGGCCGTTCCGGTAACGATCCGACCAAAGGAAGGGGGGAGCATGCGCTACAATGGCTGGTTGGTGGCTTCGGTGTTGGTGGGGTGCACACCTGAAGATACCGATTCAAACGATACCTCCGACACCGACGTCGCGGATACCGACGTCGCGGACACCGACGTCGCGGACACCGACCTGGTCGACACGGATTCTCCCGACACCGATGTGACGGAAACGGTGGCGGCCAACCAAAATTATGTCTTGGTCAGCGCCGTGATCGCGGAGGAGGGATTCGATTTCGATGACGATGGCGACGTCGACAACTCCCTGTCATGGGCAGAAAATATGGCAAATCCGATATTTTCAACGGCTCTCGCTTCGGCCTCGACCGTGCTGGTGGTTCAAGTCTGGGGGGCCGAAGATCTGGCAGACGAAACCGTGGAAATGTCACTGTTTACGGCGAGCGATGCCGACAGTGCAAGCGACAATGCCAGCGGTTCCGAAGCGTTCACCACCGCCTTGGATCTCGAGTCCGACGGCCAAGCGCCAGGTTCGATCGACGTGTCGCTCGATGCTTATGGGGCCTATGGAGCCGAATTTTTGCAGGACACGATTCAGATCGGCGAGTACACCTTCGAGCCGACCAGCCCGATTCTGATCGCTGGGCAGGTGACCGCCGATGCCCACGATATCAAGATTGGATTTGTGGTTTCCGCGGATACCTTGGAACCCATTTTGACCGCCGCAGGCCTGTCTGAGCAGCAGATCAATGGGGTGTTGATGCTTGCGGACGTCGACATGGACGACAATGGCGATGATGAAGGTATCTCCATTGTGATTCAGGGCGGACTGGCTACCTGTGACGTCGGAGAATAGATCGTAAAGCAGCTTACGATCTGAGGGGCTAGGCGGACGGAGGGCTGCGCAGCAGGTTTGCGGCGCAGCCGAAAACGGAGGGCGAATGCCCGACCCCGGAGGAGGCCGACGGCCGTAGGCCGGAGCCCCCAAACTCCACTCATAGCCCAGAAGCGAGGATCCGAGCGACATCTGCGCCGACGCCATCCGCGCGTTGAAAGCCGCTTCCGGGCCCGCCGCCGGCATCCGCCAAACGGGTGATCGGCCCCACAAAGGACCCGGCCAAAGCCGAATCTCCATCGTGGATCAGATTGCCTCGAAGGGTGACCGCGCCGAGAAGGTCGGTGACGCCGGTTCGCCCGTCGCCGTCGTGCAACGAAATGGAGGGTCCACCGGGATTCCACACGGTGTTGTTTTCCAAGAGGACGTCGCGCGCCTCCGGATTGCCGAAAGTGGTGAACGTACAAATGCCGCTCCCACCAGGAATGTTCCAGATCAGGTTGTTGCGAACCACGGTGGTGCCGTGGCCCACCCCGATCCCGCACACCGATTCGGTCTCGGTGCGAGCGTAGTTATAAACACGATTGTCCTCGATCAGGTAATTCCCATCCGGGTAGCTGACCGGTTTGATCGCGACGGTGATCGCCGCATGGAAAAAGTGCGAACCGCCCAAAATCAGGTTTCCGCGTACCACCACATCGTGCGTGAACGTCTTGATTTCGATCGCTTCGGCGCGAACGTCCTCGATCCGGTTGTAGCCGACGAACACGTGGTGGGTGTCGTCGCCGGTGAATTGTCCGGTTCCGATGTAGATCCCCTCCCCATACCGCGCGGTTTTCTTTCCGGTATCCCGGACGGTATTGCCGACCACATCGACATTTTCCGATGGCGGCCCGGTGAACCGTTCGCTGCCGTCGTAGTTGTGCTTGCGTCCGACATGGATCCCTTCTTGCCCCAAGTCTTCAATCCACAGGCCTTCGATGCGCACATTGGAACTGCTGACTACCGAAATCCCGGTCTGGGAATGAACCAGCCGGAGATCGTAAAAGTGCACGTGTGAGGCGTTTTCAACGGCGATCGCACCGCCGTACTCCAGCGAGCCGTTCGTGAAAATGGTCTCGCGTTCTGCCCCTGGAACCGTACGAAACACCAATGGGGCTTCCGCAGTGGCCCGCACCTTGCGCACCGCCAACGTCGGGTAGGTCCCCTTGTCAAAACACACGACATCGCCGGGTTTTGCCAATGCGACGGCCCGTTTGGGCGTGCGCAGCGCCTCCGCGAGGCTGCGGCCCCCAGCATGATCGTCGCCCGACGGCTTCACAAACCAGGTGCAAGCGGTCGAAACCCGAGTCGTATAGCTGCCGGCGAGATTCCAATGCGAAGGGTCGGCGGCATGTGCAGGACCCGAGGCCAGCGTAAAGCTCGATGCCACCGCGATCTTCCAAAAAAACCTACCGCAGTTCATTAACCCTCCGCCCCTCCGCGAAGCTTATTCCGTCCGTTGAAGCCCACCTCTGCACCCGGACAAGATTTCCGGAGCCGCGCGAGGAAAAACCGCTTGACGAACTTACGCCGTATACATACACTGTATGTATACACTGTAAGTATCGGTCGGCACCCGCCCACCGCATCTCCAGAGGCCGCTATGAATGCTCCCGATCCTGTGCTCTCGATGAAAGCGATCGTCCAACCCGTCTTCGGCGGACCCGAGGTGCTCCGTAGCGAACAGGTGGCACGCCCCGCCCTTCGCGACGATGGTGTTCTGGTGCAGATCGTGGCCGCCGGGGTCACCAAAGGCGATTGGCATTTGGTCACCGGCACTCCCTACGCGATTCGGATCGCCGGATATGGCTTTTCAAAACCAAAAAATCCCATCCCCGGAATGGCCATCGCCGGGCGGGTGGCCGCGGTCGGCGCCAGAGTCACCGCCTTTCGCGTCGGCGACGAGGTGTTTGGCGAAATCAACCGGGGCGGCTACGCCGAATACGTCTGCGCCGCCGAAGGAGAACTGGCGATCAAACCGACCACCCTGAGCTTTGAAGAGGCCGCAGCCATTCCGGTGTCGGCGACGACCGCCCTTCAGGGACTGCGCGACGCTGCAAAGCTTCAACCCGGCCAATCGGTGCTGATCAACGGCGCCGCGGGCGGTGTTGGCACCTTCGCCGTCCAGATCGCCAAGCAGATGGGCGCAGTGGTGACCGCCGTATGCAGTGCCCGAAACGCCGACTTGGTCCGCTCACTTGGCGCCGACCACGTGCTCGACTACGCGCAACAGGACTTCACCGCCGCAGGAACCAAGTACGACGTCATCTTTGACCTGATCGGCAACCACTCGGTCGCCGCCTGCCGAACCGTATTGACCGAAAAGGGCCGATATATCGCCGCCGCCGGTGGCGCC
>SYKL01000247.1 GCA_005797785.1 Pseudomonadota bacterium
CCGTGGCCGAAAGCATCATGCCCGGTTGGCAAAAGCCGCACTGCAGGGCGCCGCAGACATCGAACGCGCGCTGAACGGGGGAGGGACCCTCTGGATCGGCCAAACCTTCCACGGTGGTGATCGCGCGTTTCTGGGCGGTGATCGCCAAAAGACAGCAGGAGAGAACGGGTTCGCCGTCCACCCACACGGTGCAGGCGCCGCAGTCCCCTTTGTCGCAACCCTGTTTGGTTCCGGTCAAACCCAGCTTGTAACGGAGGGTCTCCAGAAGCGTCCAATGCGCCGGGACCGCGACCTCCGCCGGCTCGCCGTTGATGTCGAGCTGAATCAGCGTTTGCATTTACGCTCCATCCCCATACAACGCCAATAAAAGCGCGACACCGAAGCCGGTGCCTCGGCCGTTGACGAACGCGGGGGCGGCCATGTCGACGTGCAGCCATCCTCCTTGAAAATTGCCAAGGTGGCCGGCGAGGAATTGAGCAGCCGCGCTGGATGGCGCATTTTCACGATCTTTGGCGGAGTTTTTCATGTCGGCGATGGAGGTCTGAAATTCCTCGCGCAGGAACTCAGGAGCGTAGAACAACGGAAAACCGAGGTCTCCGCTGCGGTGCCCCGCGGCGACGGCGCGGCGCTCGAACGCCTCCTCATTGCAATAGAAGCCCGCATGCCGTTTTCCCGTGGCGAGCCGATGCCCGGTGAGGGTCGCCAAGTCCACGATCTCGTGGAGATTTCGATTTTTGACGAGCCAGGCAAGACCATCCGCAAGGATCAATCGACCCTCTGCGTCGGTGTTGTTGACCTCGACGGTCTGCCCCGAGAAGAGGGTGATGATGTCGTCAGGCCGCATGGCGTTCGGTCCGACTGAATTCTCGGCGATGCACAAAACAGCGGTGATTTCTTGGGGGTATCCGAGTCGAACCGCGGCTTCGAAGGAAGATAATACGGCGGCCGCTCCCGCCATGTCGTTCTTCATGCTCGGCATGCCGAATTTCGACTTCAGGGATAATCCGCCAGTGTCGTAGGTGATGCCCTTGCCCACCCATCCGATGCGCTGGGTCGCTCCAGAAGGGCGATAGTCCAAAACCACGAAGGCGGGGGGAGAAATCGACGCCTGGCCCACGGCCCAGATTCCGCCGAGGCCAGCTTCCGCGACTTCTTGACCCTGTATGGTCAGAATTTCGACCTGTGGATGCCGTTCTGCGATCGCCTGGGCGCGGGCCACGAGCGCGTGGGTGTCGAGTACGTTGGGCGGCGTGTCAACCCATTCAGAGGCTTGCAATACTGCTTCCGCTGCCGCCTGACAGTGCTCCAGCGACACCGGCTGCGCGCATACCAGGCGCACAGGCACGGAATAGGAGGCGCTCTTCGGAAAACGATGGAGGCACCGCGCTATGGCGGCAGCGAATGCGAGCGCGTGCTCGGGCCGCTCCAAGACCGCCACGATCGCCGATTCTTTGTTGAGCGTTTTTACCAAACCGGGGATGGCCGCCGCGCGGCTCGGCGTGTTGTGCCGGGAGCACGCTTCCGGTAGGATCGCAGCCGTCAATCGGCTGGGACGCGTTCCGGTGTAGGTGGTCGCGGTGCGCCCGTGATCGCCAGGATCGCCCTTTCCAAGCATCTCCGTCCACACACCTTCGGGTAGGGAAGGAAGTAAGGAGAGGATTGCAGGATCCCCTAACAGGTGTTTCCGGCCGATCACCGTCCAATGGGAACGTTCGGCATGGGTGACGAGATCGTGGGTGAAGGTCAGGGTGACGGACAAGCGGGCTCCCGACGCCCGTAGTACCCGGAAGACTGCGAGCCCACCACCCTCGAGGTGATTTTTAGGCGAGGAAGGTGACGCTGGGGCGAAGCAACGATACAGCCTCGCGCCCCAAATTGAGGGCGGAGTCAAGGACGCCATGCTACACCCCGACACCGAAGTCCGGTTCATCAATCCGGTCATTGGCTATGGCGTAGTTGCTACCAAGCTTATCCCAAAGGGCGCCATCACTTGGGCGCTGGATGAGTTGGACCAAATCATCGATCCGGCCCGGGTGCCGTCTTTTTCGCCGATGGCTCAGGCGATGGTTCACAAATACGCCTACATTGACGGTCGCGGGCGGCATATTCTGTGTTGGGACCATGCGCGGTTTGTCAACCACAGCTGCGAGGCGACCTGCCTGTCCACCGGCTACGAATTTGAAATGGCCATTCGAGATATCCAACCTGGTGAACAGCTCACGGACGACTACGGCGGGTTGAACATCGAAGAGTCGTTCGAGTGCGCCTGTGGCAGTCCAAAGTGTCGTCAAACGGTGCGACCGGACGACATTTTGAAGCTGTCCGCCACCTGGGATGTTTCGCTCGCAGACACCTTTGGGCGGTTTAACTCCGTACCGCAGCCCTTATGGCCGGTGTTGCGGTGCCAAGAGCAGGTTCGCGACGTCCTGGAGGGGCGAAGCCGCCTCCCTTCGTCGATCACGCATTATCACGCGCCGGAAAGCCCAATCACTTAAGGGGTTTCCGTTCGACCTTGGCGATCTGAAACGACTCCAGCAACTGAGCATCAGCGCCGTAAAACGACACGGTGCCCGTTTCTCCCAGCTCGATCCATGCGAAGCCGAGAGTCGACTCGGCGAACGCGGGCGTGTTTCCGCGGTCTTCGATCGGCCTGACCTCGGCACCAGCGCCGGACACCACCAGAGTGGTGCCGCAACCCTTCGAATCCAACAGCTGCAGGCTGTGATCGTGTCCGGCGACGTACAGGTCAGCTTGATTGCAGAGGGTCTTTTCAAAGAGCTCTTTGGGGCCATCGCCGGAGACATACGGAACACCCACCGTGTCGTCGTATTCGCCAGCATTGCCGTGTTTCCCATTGGATTTCCAAGGATGGTGACCGAAAACCACACGCCAACCGGACTGGCGGGGAAGCTCGGTGTTCAGCCACTCCTGTTGGCGTCCGGGCCCGTGCCACATCACGTCATTGGTGTCCAGCGCCCAAAAACGAGCAGGTCCGGCGTTAAAAGAGTAAAACCGACCGGGCATTTCAAATTGTGGCTCGGACTCCGCCCAGGCGAGCTGATGGTGGGCGCGGGTGAGGTCGTTGACGTTGACATCGTGGTTTCCGAGGACCGCGTAGAACGGAAACGGTAATTCATTGTAGATTTTTGTAAAAACTCGATCCATGTTTGGATCGTCCCGCGCGATCATCCCCTCTGGATACAGATTGTCGCCGAGCAACAGGGCGAAATCACACCCTTTGGTGGCGCATACTTGCGAGATCGCTGCGGCGACTTTGCGTTGTTGATCGTTTCCCTTGCCGGTGTCGCCAAGCGCGATGAACCGCACCCGCGTGGCGTCGCCGATCGGCGGATCGGCTGCCACCTGTGGCTCGGCGCCGTCCTCGGCCATTTTCTGCGACCGTAGCCCAAAGAACGCCACCAGTAGCAGTCCGGCGGCCGCACCCGCCACCCCTCCACGTCGCAACCCGGCGTTCACAGCTGGCCCGCCAGGAGGGGAAATGCCGATGTTCTACGCTCGCAACCTGACATTCTTCTCTCCGAAGCGGGTGCCGACCGAGGCGATGAGCATTTCGCAGGCTTGATTGAGTTCCTCAGTGGTGAGTGCCGTCTCTCGCGAAAACGTCAAGGTGTACGTGATGGTTCGAACGGGCTGTCCGTGATCCTCGTGATCGTACCGGTCGGCGATCGCGACCTGGGTCAGCCAGGTCGGCCCGGCGCTGGCCAGAGCGTCGGCGATCTCTCCCGCCGTCACCCGATCCGGCAGGGTAAACGCTAGATCTCTTCGGACGGGTTGGGTTTCGGGTGGAGGGACGAAGTGCACGGTGCGACCGCCGGCTTTGGCGAGAATGGACGCTTCCAACTGTAGGAATACCGGACGCTCCCTTTTGATCTTGTGATTCTGGCACACCTTCGGATGGATTTCCCCCAAGATCCCCACCAATTTGCCACCGAGGGTGATCGACGCTTGGCGGTACGGATGCAACAACCCCGATACGGGATGTTGGAGATTCGGCTTTTCAACAGATAGATCGAGGCCGAGCTCCGCTGCGAGCTCTTCGACCAACCCGGTCAAAAAATAGGTGTCCACTTCTGGGGCGTCGTCCGACCAATGCGCAGGGCGCAGTGGGCCACTGGCCACCAGCCAGAGGAGCTTTAGCTCTTTGCAAACGCCATTTTCGGCCGTGGGGGTTGGGAGGAAAACGCGCGTCCATTCGTATGCGCGAACCAAACGGTGGTTGACCCGGAGGTTGGTCGCGACGGTTTCCACGGCTTGGGCGAGCGCGTTGTTCTTCAGTAGCGAGTAACCACGATCGATGGAATTCAGGGTTTCCACGTGGTTCCATAGCAGGTGGTTGGGCGTGAGACCCAGCTTTTCTCGAACTTCGCGACCGTAGAACCCATCCGTGAATACCTCAAAAAACCCAGAGGCAACCAACAGGTTGTCGACCTTCGCTTTCGCCTGTTCCGGTGGGGTCGGAAGTGCACCGCGATCGACCGGCGGGAGCCGCTGGGGAGTCTGATTGTAGCCGATCGACTTGGCCAACTCCTCCGCAATGTCGGCTGCAAACTCCACATCCCACAGCCGGTGCGGGGGAACGCGCACGAGGAGCGTATTTCGTAGTCGCTCACGGCTTTTTTCGGCCAAGTCCCCTGGTATGGGCCAACGTTCGTCGCCGAGAAAGTCGGGATAGGAGGGGGACACTTCGAAGTCGTATCGCGACAACCGATCCCGGATCTCCTCTTCCGTGAGGGGGTGCTCCAAGAAGCTCGCTACGTAGCCGATTTCCAGGGGGATCAGCCGGTTGGG
This sequence comes from Pseudomonadota bacterium, assembly GCA_005797785.1. Lineage (GTDB taxonomy): Bacteria > Myxococcota_A > UBA796 > UBA796 > SYKL01. The sequence goes on from SYKL01000247.1 coordinate 4,810, forward strand.
ATTTCGCCACGCGCCGAAAAGGCCGGTGGTTCCCACGCGTTGCCAGCCCGCTTGCTCCAGCAAGAGCACCACCCGGCCTGCGCCGGTCAGCGGCAAAGAAGGGTCGCTTCCACGTTCGAAGCGCGCGGAAGCGTCGGTATGCAAACCCAGCGCTCGGGCACCCTTTCGAACAGCAACCGGATCGAAGGTGGCGGATTCGAGGAGGATTCTTGAGGATGCCTCGGTGGCTTTGCTGTCCTCGCAGCCGATGACGCCTGCGATGGCGAGGATTTTGTGTTCGTCGGCGATCACCAGAGTTCCTTCCGGCACTTCTCTGGGTTTTTCCTCGAACAATGGCCAGGCGTGCTCGCCTGCGCGCGAGGTCCGAACGACGATCGCGCCTTGAATCTTGTCGGCATCGAAAGCGTGTGCGGGTTGGCCGATCTCGAGGTTGACGAGGTTGGTGGCGTCTACTGCAGGATGGATGGGCTTTTGGCCGGCTGCGATCAACGGCAGCAGATCACCTTGAGAAAGCTCGTCAGTACGGGTTTTTTTCAGGAGAGTCGCTGTGTACACCAAACAGAGCGGCGTTTGAATCTCCACAGGGATCGGCGAGGGGCCAACTTGGAGATCGGCGACCTCGGGCTGTTCGACGGATTCGCCGGTTCGACCGGATACTTCTCGGGCGATCCCGGCGTAGCAATAGTGGTCGCCGCGGTTGGCGAGGAGTTCCACCGTGAAAACCGGGCCGTATTCGCCAACTTCTTGGCGTTTGACTTCAATGCCGACATCGTCCAGGAGATCGCGCACGGCGCGCGGCTCATCGGGCAATTCGGTGTATTTTCGGAGCGCCTGAATCGCGATTTTCATCGGATCTCCCGACGTAGAGCGGTGTGGACGCGGAGGTCCTGTTCGTAAAGCGACTTTACTTTCGATACGCCGACGGCCTGCGGGGCCATGCGGGTGGTGCCCAGACCAAACGCGATGCCGCTGACTTCGCTTGGGTCAAAACCAAATTCGGTGAACACTTTCGGATGGATCATGCCCGCGCCGAGGATGGTCACCCAGCCGGCACCGTGGCAAGCATCGCAGCCAGACCCGCGGCATTGTCCGCATCCGAGGTCAACCCCTACGGAGGGCTCGGTATAGGGGTAGAACTTCGGCTTAAAGCGAACCGGTCGATCGCCATACAGGGACTGTGCGATGAACGCCAACACTCCCTTGAGGTGTGCGAACGTCAACCCACGGTCGACCCAGATCCCTTCGAGTTGATGGAACATCGCGAGATGGGTGGCGTCCACCGCCTCATTTCGGTACACCCGCCCCGCGGAAGCGATCCGAATGGGTAGCTGCGGGCGCCGCTCGAGCAGGCGCGCTTGAACGGTGGTGGTGTGCGAACGAAGCAGCTTATGACCGGTCACCCAGAAGGTGTCCTGCATGTCGCGCGCGGGGTGATGTTCGGGAATGTTGAGCGCATCGAAATTGTAGTAGGGATCTTCGACTTCGGGGCCATCCAGCAATTCGAATCCGAGCTGCCGAAGCACGGAAAGAATGCGTTCTTCCACCACCGTGACCGGATGTCGGGCACCGTGCCCGAGCGGTCGGCCGGGAAGGGTGGGATCGATCCATTCCGCCTCCAGGCGCTGCGCGAGGGCGCGCTCCTCAGCGGCGGTGATTGCCTCCTGAAGTTCCGCTTCGATGCGGGATTGTAGCTCGTTCAGCTGGGCGGCAAACCGGGGCCGCTCTTCCGCCGGCAGACCGCCGATCTGTTTGAGCAGATTTTTGATCGGGCTGGTTTTCCCTTTGTGAATGCGGCGGATTTCTTCCAGCGCCGAAGGGTCGGAGGCGGCCGCCAGATCGCGCTGGAAGTCGCGGTAAATGTTGTCAACGTCTTCGCTAGCCATGGGTCCACCGGGAGAATGGTGGTCGTAACCGAAAGCCGAACCGGCTGCACGAGCGGCGCTTTGCGGCGCCGGAATCGGGTTGACAACCGCTTGACCACTTCCTTGGAACCGTTCGTACCGGGAACAGTCGTTGTTGACGGGAACATGACCCTTGCGGACTTGTTCGTGGGCTGCTTTCGGGGTGAAAGTAGCTGGACCCCTTCCCCCAACGACTGGATCACCGATGTCGGAATCAAAAAAGTCGCTGACGTTGACGTTTCAAGTTTCACAAGGCGATACGCTGATTAGGACGGAGCGCCTTGTCGAAGAGAGCGTGACCATCGGCAGTGGCGCCGCGGCGTTGTTGTCGCTCCCGGGCACTTCTCTGGCCGAGCTTCATGCCGTTGTGAACGTGGAAAATGGTGCAGTTCACCTTTTCGATCTGGGCAGTGCCGCTGGCACCAAGGTCAATGGTGCGGCGGTTTCCAATACTGCGCTCAAAGCAGGCGATACCATCGAGGCCGGCGATTTGAAGATCGTCATTCAGTTTGGGGTGGAAGCCGCCTTTCAGGATGAGGAAGCGACCCACATCGCCAGCGCGCCTCAGGTTCGCGAGTTTGTGTTTGAGCAGGCCGCGGCGGCACCTGCATTGACCCCCTCCAATGCGGACGATGAAGCGACGGATCCTCGCGCGATCGTGTCGGCGACGCCGGCCGGCGCTCCCTCCCGCGCGCCCGAGTCCAAATCGGAATCGGCTTCCGACGAGGTGATGGCGATCCTCGTTCGCTCACAATCCGACGATCCTTCCTCGAAGGGGCGTCCAAAAGTACTGGAAGTTAGCCAGATTTGGGGCGATGTTCTGTTGGACTCCAAGGTGTTCGATAAGGGCGGTTCGGTCACCTTCGGGCCGGAATCGCAGCATGTTTGGCGCGTGATGGGCTGGAAGCTGCTGCCGGTGCCCGCGATCGCGGCTCCGTTGGCGCGCATGGCTCCTCCATTCATCTCCAAGTGCGAAAGCGAATGGAAGAGCGATTTCCACGTTCCGGCCAATTCGTTGCCGGGCAAGGGGGAATACCGCTTCATCTCTGGCAATACCGTAAATGTCGCCAACGGCTGGGACGGTTTTGTCGACGTCGGCACCCAACGGTTCACCTTCGATGAGGCCGTTTCCGCGGGCAAAGCGAAGCGTTCCGCCAATGGGTACGAAGTTCCGGTGGGCGACGACACCAAGGTCGCCGTGGAAGTGGACGGGATGGTGTTCTACACCAAGCCCGCCCCTGCCGGAAAGAAGGCTGCAGCGGTGCTTTCGCTCGACTATCCTTTCGTAGCGACGATGATGTTGTTCCTGATGTTCGGCGGTATCGTCGGCATCGCCATGTGGCGGATTCCGTACGTTCCACGCACGGATGCCCAAGAGATCGACGATCGCTACGTCGAACTGTTGATGGAAAAGCCTGAGGAATTGGACAACAAGCCCAAGCCGAAGGATCCGGACGCCGGCGAAGGCAAGAAAGCCAAGGGCGACGAAGGAAAAGTTGGCAAGAAAGACGCCAAGATGGAAAAGGCCAAAGGCGACAAAGTCGAAATGAAGAAGCAGGAGCTCGATCGCAAGGTCGTTGAGAGCGCCGGCTTGATGGGCGCTTTGGCGGATGATTCCATGGCGAGCTTGGGCCAAGCTGGTTTGTCGGGCGATATCCAGGGCGGCGTCGGCGGATTGATCGGCACCAAGGGCGTTCAAATCGGCTCCGGCGGTCTCGGCGGTCGTGGCGGCGGTCTCGGCGGCGGCGGCACGGCTGAAGGGCTCGGCGGTCTCGGCACCAAGGGCACCGGAAGCGGGTCTTCGGGCTACGGCTCCGGCGGTGGCGACTTTGGCGCCAAGAGCACCGGTGGTCTCGGTAAGCCAGGTGGCGACCCGATCATTCTCGGTGCACTCGATCGTTCGTTGATCGACGAGGTCATCAAGCGTCACATGAACCAGATCAAGTACTGCTACCAGCGCGAACTCGTGAAAAACAACAGCCTGGGCGGAAAGATCGTCATCAAGTTCACGATTGCGAAGGACGGTTCGGTCTCCTCGGCGCAGACCAAGACCACTTCGATGAACAACTCGGCCGTTGAGAAGTGCATCGAGAGCAAGTTCATGAAGATGCAGTTCCCACAACCGAAAGGCGGCGGCGTGGTCGTGGTTTCGTACCCCTTCCTGTTCTCCCCAGGTTAGTCCTCGGTCGTTCTGAATAAAAAGCCCTCCGATATCGGAGGGCTTTTTTGCTTTATGTTACAGGTGAATGGCGTCGTCGGACGCAGCAGGTGGTCGATGTCCGAGGGTTTGATCGAGGGACGTCAGGCGTTGTTGCAAGGGGATCGAGCCCTTCGGTTGGCCGATTCGGAGGGCGCGAGGGCGCAGTTTGAGCTGGCGTTAAGGTTGTTCCAGGCTCCTGAATACCGCCTGGGCGAAGCGCACGCATGGCGAGGTCTCGCGCAGGTCAAGGCCGCCGCTGGCGAAGTGGCTGAGGCGGAAACGGATCTGCGGAAGGCGATCGCCTGTTATGAAGCGACGGAGCGCTCATCGGTGGAAGACCCCGCGTTCAAAGCGGAGTTAGATCGGGATACCCGAGAAGGCGCCGCGGCTGCTTGGAGTGCGCTTGCCGAGCTGTTGGCGCGGGTGGGGCGGATCGGCGAAGCGCGCGAGGCGTTGACTGCCGCCCAGGCTCTCTACGAGGCGCTAGGAGACCTGCCTTCGGCGGCGGGCGGCTGGATGGCTCAGAGCCGTGTGGCGCTGCGCGAAGGGCATCTGGACGAAGCGGAACAGGCCTTGCGAATGGCGATCGAGGTGTACGTCAAGAGCGGCAATCCCTACGGGGAGGCGGGTGCTTGGTTGGCGTTGTCCGAGGTCTTTCGGCTGGCGCATCGCGCCGACTGGGCGGTTGACGCTTTGGAAAAAGCGCGGCTGCGCGCGGATGTAGCGCGGAACTTGGTGCTGGAGGGGAGGATCCTCGGCGCGATGGGATCGTTGTTGTTGCAGCAACGGCGTTTTCAGGACGCTTTTGCCGCGTATACGGATGCGCTCGATGTGGCGACCCGGGCGTCCGATCGCGAAATGCAAGGATACGCCTGGATGGGACGAGGGGAGGCGGGCAGTAGGCGCGGAGAAGAGGCGTTGGAAGACCTGTTGCAAGGGGGCCAGCTTCTGCTGGAGATTGGGCATGCCCACGGGGTGGCCACCTGCCTGCTGCGCATCAGCGAACACCTGTTTCGTTCGGGATTTGTGGACGTGGCGTTGTTGACGGCGGTCGCTGCCCAACGCGGCTACCGGATCACCGACCCGGTTCGCGGCGTGGGAGCGGCGCTTCGGATGGTCGTAAAGTCGTTATCGGCGATGCAGGCGGGGGAAGTGGTGTTGGCCGCCGCTTGGTGGCGCGCCGAACTGGCGGGCCCGGTGCAGCCAAAAGCTCTTGAAGTAGCGGAGTTTTATCGTTCCCGGGCGCCGAAGGACCGGGTGGACGAATGGGCTGCGCTTTCCCCCGGCGATCGCGTGGAGCGCGCCGAGATCACCGTTCTGGATCACGTGCACGAGGCACTTCGCGCGATCTACCCCGGGTCGCTGGAAAGCACGGCGGTGTTCGAGTGGCTGAACAGCGAGCTTGGCCGGGCATTGACCGATGAAACCGAATTCGCGCGCCCCGCGCGATCGGATCCGCCGACAAGCACCGCGGACGAATCGCCTCCGGACGACGATTCGGCGGTGACCTTGATCCCGGATCGCGCAACGGCCAAGCTGTTTAGCGGAGGAGCAATGTCAGGCAATCGGCGCGACGAGGATGTGACCGAGGAGCTTCCTTTGGAGGCGATCGAACCCCTGACCGATGAAGTCCCGAAACTAGGGGCTCCGATCGCCGCTTACGACGATTTTTATGATCCGCCCTCGGAAGAAGGTGAGCCTCCGGCGGCCTTCGACGGGGAAGCGGACGACCTGCCGGCGGTTCCGGCGGAGCTGCGATCTGCCCCACCTCCTGCGGACTATGCAGATTTTTACGATTCTCCGGAATCGGAAAGCGGTAAGTAGCGGTGCAGGACGCGGTTCCTTTCGCGTACCCACACGAGAGTTCCATGCTCGTGTTGGGCGATGGACCGGAAGTTTATGTGTTTTCCGGCGTCAGCGATGCGCCGATGTGGAAGCAATTTTGCGACGGCATCCTGGTGGGGGTGGGCGCCCTGCGGGACCGGGTGATCACCCTCGACTCGGAAGGTCGGCTTTGTACCTGGCGTGCGGTCGACGGGGTCAAAGAGGACGAAGTTCACATCGAGTGTCGCGCCCCGAGGCAGTTGCGGCATAGTCCTGATGGTATCTGCTTGATCGTCGATCGCGATGAAGTGATCATCGCCGATTTTCGGGGCGGCAAGCGGTCCGTAAAATTTGCAGGTGTTTCTGCGGCCGCTTTCGGTGGCGCGCAGCCTGCTTTTGGCGCAGGTACCCGCAACGGCCGGTTTGAAGCCTTTGGTGCGGACGGCAAGCCGACCGGAGCCTGCGAGCTCGGCGCCCCCGTGGTGGGGGTGGCGTGGCGTCCGCAGGGACAATGGGCGGTCGCGGCGGGCAATGTGGTGTCGCTGGTGAGCGCGGATGGCGCGACCGTGGCCGCCAAATTGGACGCGGGTGGGCCGATCACCTCGGTGGCGGTGTCCGCAGAAGGGGCATTGATCGCGGCAGCCGTCGGAAACGATGTCTTCATTTTTGAGCCGCTGCAGGGGCGTCGGCTGGGGGTGGTGCGGGTCACGCGCCCGGTTCGAGGCATCGCCTTCGGGCAAGCGTCGTGGTTGGCGCTGGGTTTTGAAGATGCGGAGGCGAATCGGGTTGACCTGATGACCGGCCAGATGTGCAAGACGGAAGCCCATCCTGGGCGGGTGGCCAGCCGGTGGGGCATTCGGGTGGAATGCGATCCGATGTCGGTTCGCTCGGCGGTAACGCAGGTTCGAGCAGGAGGACAGCCGATCGCGCGGCAGATCGAGGCGGAAGAGGGCGGGCGTTCCTGCTTGTGGTATTTGGGCATCCTGTTTGTGATGTTTATCATTTGCACAGGATGTACTGGGCTTCTTTCGGGGGGGTACTGGTACTATGCCTACATGCGCTAGATCGCGGCCCGTTTCGTTCCTAGGGCTCACGGCCTCCGAGCCGCGCTCTCGATGGTGTCTTGGAATCCATGATCCCGTTGTTGCGGTATGAACCCCCGTTCGCCGCAAGTGACGCAGCTCCGCACCCTTCGCGACGCTTGGCAGCGGTCCGGCTGGACGCCTGGCCGGCAGATCCCCACCCACATGGTGCGCGCGATGTTGATCGGCGCGGATTTTCGAGCGTGGCCCGCAGCTTTGGAAATTTTGGCGGAATTCGGCGGGTTGACGATCGTGCTTCCCAAGCGAACGATCGACTTTGATCTTGCATTCTGGCTTCCGGAGACGCGCGGAGAACACCTCGAGGACTGGTGCCCGGTCGGCCGAACCTCCCGGGGCGATTGGGTACAGGTCGATATGGACGGCCGAATTCTTTGTGCCGGCGAAAACTACGAAAGCATGCAGGCCTACTGGCTAACGTTAGTCAAGTAGATTGACTAACCGGGGACTTCCACTGGGCGGCTGCGATTTCCAAGCGTTCGCGTACCACGCGATGAACGCCAGCGTCCCAGGTGAGCTGGCTGTGACCCACCTTTCGAACGGCGACATTCTCCATGGAGGTTTCGCCTGGGCGGGGGCGGAGAATGCTGCACCAATATGGACAGACGAGGTCGTCCCTTGAATAAATGGAGGTGAGGGGGATGTTTTGCGGGAAACTGTCGCGGTTGATGGCGCGAATGATCCGGCTTCGCGGTAGCAGATCCCCTGCCGAGGTATTCATCAAGCCCATGCCCATCAACGCGACTCCGGCGAGAGCGGTCGGCGTGCCGTGATGGGGGGTGCCGAGCGTGATCACGGATTTGACGCGTCGATCGCCGCCATGGTTCTGTACATAGTGCCGGGCGATCAGGCCGCCCTTGCTGTGGCCGATGATGTGCAGGCGCGAAAACCCATGTCGGGCGGACAGACTTTCGATCTTCTCGGCGATCCGCTGGGCGACGGCTTCGACCGGATCGGTGTTGAGCTGGCCGCCAAGCCCGCCGAGATTGAACGAAATCACGCCGAATCCATCGAACCGAAGCCGATCCTCCATGACCTCCCAGATGTTTCGCGTCTGGAAAAAGCCGTGCAACAGCAGCACCAGCTCCTCGCACTGGAAGTCCTCGCGCCGCTTGATCTTGTTGCCCGCGAGATAAACCCCCCGGATGCTACCGAGTTGGTCGCGTACCGCGTCAACCATTCCCCATGGAGTCAGCCGGCGCATGGTCCCTCTTCGCGTTCTACGCTAACTTTATTTCGGGCTCCGGCAACGTGGAGGCGGCATGCGGTGGACAGTGATGGCGTTGGCGATGGGATGCGCAGGAGAGGAAGATACCTCTGGAACGGTGCCAACGACCGGCGCTTCCGACGAGTGCGGCGACCATGCGCCGGTGATCGAGACGCTGGACATCACCTACGACGGCATGTCCGAGGGGGATGCCTGTGGAGCGGAAAGCCGCCCGTTGTTGCGGTTTGCAACGACCAATTCCGACGAGGATCAGGACCTGCACTATTGGACTCTGACCATCCGGTACGACGACGTGATCGATGGTGAAGTTTCCGAATCCGCCGAAGCGTTCGAAGTGTTCAGCGAATTGGGCGAAGCGTGTTCGGTAGAACAAGCGTCCGCGGCCATGATCTTGTGCGTCACCGGCGATCCTCCGTTTGACACGGAGCTCGAATGGGGCGTGGTGATCGCCGACGATTCCGACAACGAAAGCGACATGTGGGTGACCACTTTCCGCACGCCCGAGTCCGATGGCGAGTTCAACGAATAGTCAAGCGTGTTGACGGTTCGCGGCGGGACTGGCCCGAAGCCCGCGACTGCGGACCGGCGCGAGCGACAACGCGATCATGGCGTTTGAATGCGACCTGGAGCGCTGATCGTAAAGCCCGAGGCCAAGGAGCAAAATGAAGCCCGCAGGGAAGCTGGGCTTAAGCCCGCGACTGCGAATCGGACCGCTCGAAACGGAAGATAGAGCGGCTTTGGAGGCCGTGAGCGCTAGGAACGAAGCGAGCACCGGAGGGAAGCTGGCCTGTAGGCCGCGACCGAGGCGCGGAGTGAGTGACAACGCGATCATGGCCTCCAAGCCCGCTCTACTCGATGTCTTTGCAGCAGCGGAACGAAATCGTATCATCGCTGAACCCTTCCGATTGATCCTCGGCGTGGGCGCAGCGGGTGCCTCGGATGGCGCTTCGGGCGAGTCCGCCCTTCACGAGCCTCCGACCATCTTTTCCGCCGGGGGTGGTCTCCGTCCATTCGCGGTAGTTGCCGGACATGTCAAACACGCCGTAGCCGCTTTTGCACCCTTCGTGGCTGCCGCTGGGGTAGCCGCGATCGGCGAGGCCGTCGCCGCAGAAGTCTTGATCGTAGGTGTCGGCGGGGCCGGTCTGCGCATCATAGCCGTAGATTGAATTGAGGGGGCCCTTACAGGCTTTTTCCCATTCCATCGCGGTGCACAGACGCTTCCCTTGCTCTGAGCAGGTGGCCGCGGCGGTCGCGTAGTCCACGTCGAACTTGGCGGGCGCGTTCAGCTGGTTGGGTTGCTCAAAGCGGTCGATCAAGAAGGCTTTTACTTCGTTGACCTGGGCCAAGGGCTCGGATGAAAGCGAGTCGGGATCGACATTCATGCGGCCGGCGATGAACGGCCCAGCGGGAACGTAAACCATGTTGGGCGGTTGGTTTTTGAGGAGAGCCTCGATCTCCTCGCGGGACGGCGGCATCGGAAACTGCTCGGTAACCTCGGCGCGCAGTGTCTCGTCTTTGGCTTCCGCCAGGCGTTTTTCGCGCCCAGCATCTGGCCGCATCGCATAAAAGATCACACCGACGGCGGCGGCGACGATGAACAAGATCGCCCAGCCCACGGGCGACATCAGGCGTTTGGGCTGATCGTCCGGGACGTCTGAATTGGAGATGGTGCGCTGAATGTCGCCCATGAAGTCGGCGGCGGTTTGGTAGCGATCTTCTGGTGAATTCGCGAGCGCCAATTCGACAATGTCGTTGACGATCTTCGGGAGATCGGGTCGAACGGTCGCTGGTAACTGGAAAGTGCCGAGAGGTGCAGTGCCGGTCAGCAGCTCATAGAAGATCACGCCCGCCGAATAAACATCGGCGCGAACGGTGGAAACTGGCTCGAAGCTCTTCATTTCCGGAGGAAGGTACTGCGCTTCGCCGCGGCTGAACTCGTCTTCGGCCATCTGGGCGCCCGGCACCAGATCCCAAAATCCCGAGCCGGTAATTTTTACGTTGGCAACGAAGTTTTTAGCGCGAGGACCGGTGCGCCGAACGTTGATCAGAATGTACTCGGGGCGGAGGCCGCGCACGATGTAGCCCATGTCGTGCAAAGCACGGAGACCGTCGAGAATTTGGTTGGTGATCTGAGCTGCTTCTAACAGCTCAAATCGCTGACCTTGAACCCGGTACTCATTGATCAATTCGCGAAGGGTTTGCCCGGTGAAATCTTCCCAAGTGAAGTACGCCAAACCTTCATGTTCGCCGAGCTCCAGCACGCGAACCAAGGAAGGGTGGGAGACTTCGCGCACCTTTTGGTAGATGCCCACCAAGGTCTCGGTGTTGAACCGGCCAGCGAGTTTCGGTTTGATCAACGTCAAGCGGACGAAAGCGCCGGATCTCTGGTGCTTCACGCGGAAATTAGGACCGAGCGGCGTGTCATCGAGGACATCGACCACTTCGTACTTTCCAGCGATGATCTCGCCGCGATTATAGTCGAGCTTGGTCAAGCGGAATGCTCCGTTCCAGAAAGCCGAACCCTTTCGGGTGCCAATCGGGCCAACGTTAGCATAAGTCGACTGTGATGTACGAGAATCTACAACAGGTGACGTTCGACCGCTGTCAATTCTCGCGTCGCCAGGAGAAGAAGCGGAGCACGCTCAGGAACCGGCGGCGCCACATGTCCAGATCGAAGAACCGCGCGAACAACACGTGTACCCCGAGGACGCCAAACAGGCCGGCTCCGGCAAACGTGAGGGAGGCGCCCAACAGGCCAAAGAGCGGAATACCGAAGGGAGCGGGCGACCATGCCGCCAAAAACAGCAATGCGCCTAAGGTAACGGTTGACGCAAGCATGGCGAGTGACAGTCGAAGCACGCCCATGCGGAGTTCGTCCCTCAACTTCCCGGCATCTGGATCCCGAGTAACAAAGGTGACTCTTCCGCCTTCCAGATCGAGGAGCAGCTGGTTGACTTGGGTGGGAAGATCGCGAAAGTGGCCTTGGATCTGCACAGCGGCGCGGGCGACATCGTGCGCCACCCGATCCGGCGAAAACCGTTGGCTCATCAACTTGGTGGCATACGGGCGGACCTCTTCCACGATGTCCACGCCGGGAAGAAGGTTGCGAATCTGACCTTCGACGAGGGCGACGGTACGCGCGAGGATCGCAAACTCCGCCGGGAGGTCGATCCGGAATTTGGTGGCGATTTGTACCACCTCAATGAGCGTGGTAGGGTTCGCCAAATCGTCGAGGGAAGCACCGTAATACTTCGACATCAGGCGTTCGATTTCTGCCCGCAAAGCGCGAAGATCGACCCGCCCCTTGGTGGCGCCGGCGCGGTAGATGCACATGGAGAGCGCTTCAGCGTCGCGAAAAACAAGGCTTGTAAAGGCGGTGATGATGGTGTCCTGCATCGCGCCGGTGAGCGTGCCGGTGACGCCAAAGTCCAAGAACGCGATCCGCCCGTCGTCCATCACGAGAATGTTGCCTGGATGTGGATCGCCGTGAAAGAAACCGTGGTCGAAGGTTTGGCGGTACAACGCATTCATGAGCTTGTGGGCGAGCGCACGCGTTTCATCGGTGGCTTTGCCGATGAATTTTGCGGACATCGGCACCCCATGGATGAGCTCCATCACCATCAGGCGGCGGGTGGACCACCTCGGGAATACCTTGGGTATGACCAATTCTTTGTCGTTGATAAAGTGCTTGCCCATTTTTTCAGCGGCGCCGAACTCCTGATTGAAGTCCAGCTCGCGGGTGATGGCGAGATCGAACTCGCGAATGATGGCGGTGGGGGTAAAGACGCCGGGAAGGGTGATTCTCCCTTCCAACAGCTGCGCCAGCGAATACAGAATGTGCAGATCGCTTCGAATCGTGCGCTCGATGTGCGGACGTTGAAGTTTGATCGCGACTTCCTGGCCGCCGATCAGGCGCGCTCTGTGCACTTGGGCGATGGATGCCGAGCCCAACGGATTCGGATCGAAATCCTCGAAGATGTCTTCGATCGGTTGTCCAAGTTCTTCGGCGAGCACTTTGAGGACTTCGCTCGGCTCGATCGGGGACACCCGATCCTGCAGGCTCTGAAACTCCACCAACACGTCTTCGGGCAAGATGTCCGGGCGAACCGATAGTACCTGGCCCAGCTTGACGAAGGTCGGCCCCAACTGGGTGAGCGCCTGGCGGAGTCGGCGCGCCCAAGGGGCAGTTTCCACCTCTTCGTTGGCCGGGGCGACCTCTGCAACGAGGCCCACCAAATGCAACAGATGCCCGAAGCCGTTGGCGGCGAGCACCCGTGCAATTTCTTGGACGCGCCCCAGGTCTTGGAGCTGCATGCTTTTGCTCATGACCGAATTGTAACCGACTGCTGCCCGGCTCTGGCATTGGTCAAATGGTTTACTATCCGTGCGGCGGGGGAGGGGTTCGAGAGGCGGCGTCAATGGACGTTTGACGGTACGTTCCGTCGCGTCGCCGCGGAGCTGTGAATCCCTGTGAACACGACGGGCGGCCTGTGCAGGTACGAAGAATTGACCGTCGCGAGGTCTTCGCATTTTGCGGTTCCCTCGGGATGGCTTCCTCTTTCAGCGTGGGTTTACGATGCGGTACTTTCTATTTTCAATGGTTCTGATGGGTTGTGAACGGTCGGAGCCGATTGCCGAAACCGATTTTGAGACCGATCTTCC
>SYKL01000248.1 GCA_005797785.1 Pseudomonadota bacterium
GGATCCGTTGTTGGTGAAAGTCCATCATCTCGCGAAACAAGCGGTCCACATCTTGCTCGGTCTTGACCTCTTTCAGCCGTTCACCGAACGATTTCGCCTGCCCCGACGGGGTTGCGCTCAACAGTTCTGCGGCGGTAAACTTCCCCAAAAAGCCGTACTCCTCGACCTTGGCGTTCAACTCCTTTTCGACGACTTCCGCGAGATTGGGCACCGGAGGATCGGCTTGGTACGAAGACTCCTGCTCGATGATCGCCAACACCTGGCAGACGTGGTCCTCATTCGGCATGCGATCGACGTCCAGCAAACCCTGCCGAACCGCCGCCGCCCACGCCGGTTTGTCGTCCACGCCGGCGCGGATGAACCCCGCAATCTGGTCCACCGAGAGCCCAGGATCGGCGGGCTTTCCCCACAGACCACCGCAACCTGCCAGCCACAGCACGAATCCCAGTGATCGCACCATCGCCCTCCAGGCCTCCTACGTCCACGCCGCCAAAGTATTGCACGCCTACACACGCTGTTCGCCGGCGCGGCCGTGATTACATGCACCCTGGGAGGCAAAAATGCCGATTTATTGGGTGGGCGCAGCCGGAATGCATCACTACCCCACGCTCGGTTCCGGTGGCGTGCCCTCGGTTTCCAGAGTCGGCGGCGCCCCCGCGGTCCAACCGATCGGGTCCCGTGTGGACAGTTCCGCCGGGCTGCACGCCCGGATCGCCTACCAAAAACAGCAGGAACACCCTCCCCCAAAGCCGGTGTTTTATGTGGCGGACGTGATGACCTCACCGGTGACCACCTTGCCGGTGACCGCGACGATTGAGGAAGCGCGGGAGTTTTTCCGCACCCACCGGTTTCGGCACCTGCCGATCGTCGACGGCGGGCCGTTGGTCGGGATCCTATCCGATCGCGACATTCTCCGTGGCACGCCGAACTCGGAGCACCGGGAGTTCACCGACGGCACGGTTCCCCAAGTGGTAGCCGATCTGATGTCGACCACCCTGCTCACCGCCACCCGCGACACCCCCATCCGCGAAGCCGCACGGGTGATGGCCGACGAACGCCTCGGGGCACTGCCGGTGTTGGACGACGATCACCACCTGATCGGAATTGTGACCACCTCGGATCTGTTGAGGTGCATCGTGCAGCAGCCCGGGCTGGAGCTCTGGGCCTAGCCACACATCGTCAACTGGGTTGACGATCGGGTGACAGCACCGATCGGTGTTGCACTTCGCTGCCCGCGCGGCAACACTCAGGGGACTCCAATGCCGAATCGAAGCCGACAGCGCTCCCCCCTGTCCCCGCAGCACATGTCCGCGGCCGACCTGATGCGTCCGTCGCCCGAGACGGAAATGTCCGTTCTACGGGAGCAAATGGGGGCGGTCCCCGCCGACCTGTTCGATTCGTACCTCCATCCCGGCCCGGAACGTCCCACACCCGGCCCCTTAGAGAACGCCCGCGGATTGCCGCCCGCTCTTCGAGAATGGTCCCCGGAACGTCCCGATCCATTGGATGAGCCCACCCCGTTCGAACGAGAAACCGGCATCGTGAACGAACAAAACGGCACCCGCCGGGCTCAAACGCCTCGCATCCGAATTCCGGGCAGTTGAACGTACCGATCCCCATCGTTCGGCGCTGCGACTGAACTCCAAGAGCGGGCGTTGTGACGGTGGTTTTTGAGGCGCATGCCTATTGGTACAAAGTGAGGCAAACGCGTCGCCGCTTAGCGGCATGGTGAAGGGGTCTTCCTTTGGAGATCCCATGCCGCGTTTTCTCTGGTTTCCGTTGTCGCTCGCTCTGGGTTGCCAACACGCCGTCGAACCGGTCGCTCCGGACTCCAACGAAAAAAGTGTGGTCGCGACGGCTCCTCCACCGTTCGAACCCGTGGCCGGCATCGACCTGCCTACCCTCGGAAACTCCAACCCGGATGCAGATTTTCTCCGAGCGCCCTTTCGGGTGGGACTCAATATGGTTCGCACCCGAGGGGCCTCTGACGAGGTGAACTCGATCACCGCCGTGAACACCGACATCGCCGCCCTCGGGGCCGGCGGGGTTCGGCAGCTCCGGGACTGGGATGTGGGATGGATCGCCAACGGCTTCTGGGACGGATCGGGTTTCGACGCGGACGATTTCGACTTCACCGACCCCGATCGAGCGCTCACCAACAACGCCGGAGTGTACGCCATTCCGACCTTCTTCCAGGTGGGGCCCGAGTCGGTCGTGGACCGCTTGGTGGCTGCAGGCGTCTCCGAAAACGACGTCGACGAACAGCTGTACACCCCCGACGGCGTCGAACTGGACATGGACGACAGCTACGCCAAACAGGCCGTGGAATCCTACGTCACCGCGATCGTCGAACGCTATCAAGGCACCCTGTACCACTATGAGGTCGCCAACGAAGTGGAGCATTACTACGATACCAACTGTTTTCTCGACGGCAAATGCATCAACGACAAACGCTACGTCGATCTGCTTGAGGAAGTTGCTGAAAGCGCCCACGCCGTCGATCCCGACATTCAAATCGTGATGGCAGGCCTGGCTTGGCACGAAACCAACGACGGAGGCGTCGACAACGACCAAAAGAGTTGGCTGAAAGGGGTGATCAACGAGGGCGGCGACGAATACATCGACGTGTACAACTTCCACTACTACGGGAAATGGACCGATCTTCCAAGCTACATCGGCGAACTTCAGGCGATCCTCGACGACAAGGGCGAGGGCGACAAGCCCCTATGGATGACCGAGGTAGGGTCGACCTACTTGGCCGGCGATGGGGGCTCTGAGAGCGGACAGGCCGCCGATGTGGCGCGAATGCTGGCCATTGCCCACTGTCACGGCGTCGAACTTTCGATGTGGCACACCCACATCAGCAGCACCGACGACACGGGCGAGGCGTTCGCCGGATACGGACTGCGAAAATCGGACGGCGATACAAAAGCCAAGTCGTACTACGCCTTCCAAGCGATCACCGAAGTGCTAAATGCCTCCGTACAATGCACTCGCCGCGCCGAAAACAGCAACGGCCGCTATGTCTACGAATTTCAGGACGAAAGCGGGGATAAGACCTGGGTGATGTTCACGACGGGCGCAAGCACCACCTACAACCTCGATCCATACACCAGTGCATCCAGCGTTTCGGTGACGTCGGTGATCGCCAACGGCAACGGCAACCGCACCACCACGACCGCCTCCGCGACCGCAGTTCCGCTCGGTAGTTCGCCAACGATCGTGAGTTTCTGATCCGTCAGACGGTGATGCTCAGCGCGACCCGGTGAGGCTCCAGCAGCCGATACGGCCATCTTCTCGCCGAATTCCGCGCCGACATCGCCAAATCCAACGCATCGATGTCCGCTTTCAGTGCCAACGCCGCGGCCTTCGAACCCGCGTCCGGCATGTGCCGGGCGAGATCCCCCGTGATCATCGGCGTCGGAAGCCCTGCCGAGCAGAACAGCGTGCACAACGCATGCAGCGCTTCCTTGTTGGCGCGGTTGATTCCGGGCACCAGCCTCGCGCTAAAAAACGCCGGATCCCGAAGGTAAGTTCCCGCATTCTGCGCTTGCGCATGAAAAGCCGTCGCCGTGCAAAACAGCTGTCCAAGCACGTCGGCGAGTCCGTCGGCGAGAGTCCTTCCCGCGGTCATGTCCGGCCCCAGCGCCCCCCACCACGCCTTAACGGCGGGATCGTCCGCATATCCGTTGAAACCCTCGGAATCGCGTACGATCGCATGCGAGAATTTCTCCAGGATCTCCCACCACGCCGTTCCCTCCGTAAAGAACGCGAGATCCACGCCCGGCGCCTGCTCCGGATGCACCCGCTTCCGCCGTAAATCGTCAACAAAGTTTACCATCGGCCGAGGCGCAAACGCATCTTTCAACAGGTGTTGAAAGCCCGCCCATGTAAACGGAAAGGTCCGGTGCAACAGCCCCCACTCGGGAAACAGCAGCAGCGGGGTCGCGCCGTTTGCACCGGGCGTATGAAACAGGAACGGTTTGATCACCCTTCGCAAGGGATGCGTCGGCGGTAAATGTTGTGCCGACGCCAACACCGCTTGATTGCAGATCGTAAAATGCGCTTCCGCAAAGTGGTCGACGATCGCGGCCCACACCGCAGAGGACGACCGCACCACGAACTTCGCGCGCTCCCACCCGGGTTCTCCAGGGCGGATATCTTTTCCGTGCAGGTGAATTCGGGTGGGTTTTCCGGTGGCGTCAAACCACGCATCCCCGCCAAACCGTTCGAACGGGGCCCGCACTTCATAGTCGGCCATGAATTCATTGCGAAGCACGAAGCCATCGACTTCATCGGGTGCTGCACCTTCACCCGCTCGTTCCAGGCCTTGGGCGCACATTCCATGCGTAGCCCACCGCCAGAGGGCGGCATCGGACTCGATGTCCTCCCACACCACCTCGGCTTCCGGCAGCAACCGCCCATACCGCTGCAGCCACGCCTCATAGGCGCGCGAATCGGTCCAGCAGGCGGTGTCGTCCGCCTGCGGCATAATCCGGTGATTAAACGCGATGAACAACCGCAACGGCGGCGGAACCCCGGGTTGATCCTCGTCCACCCCCAGGATGGTCAACCCCGGCCGCAACGGAAGCGGGATTTGGGCGACCTTCGGATCCGCCGCCTTCGAAGGCGCTGGGATCTGCTCCGTGGTGGTCACCGGAGCGATTTTCGCGTTCAACTTAAACAACGCCAGGAAATTCTCGGTGTACATTCTCATGTGCGGGCCGCATCCATCCGCAACGCCCACATCGTCCACAGGGCGCCAAACAGATCCGCAAATCCCATCGGAATCAACGCCAAGGGCGCCCATTTCGCCATCACGAACGCGCCGAAAAACAGGGGGACGGCCAACCGCAGCGGGACCGACATCCGAAAATACGCCGTCCACCCTTCCATCGCCGCCAACACGTCGAAGCAGCCCATGAAGAACATCATCATCCCGCCGACCCGGATCCACACATCCGTGGGAACCGGCAGCCCCAGCAGAGGCAGGAGGATCCCCGGAAATAGGACCAACGTGAGGCCCAAACCCATCACATAGACTCCGAAGGCACCCACGCTGAAGGCTGCCTTTCCCCACGAGAAATTGGGATCGTGTTCCACTGGTTCCCCTTTTTGTTCGCGAGCGTACCACAATGCGATCGATGGAACTCACCCGACCTCAATTCGCCTCGGTTCGCGGAATCTTGTACAAAGATTCCGGCGTTTACATTACCGAAGCGCAGCTCCCCGCCCTGGTGGAAAAGATCCAGGATCGCGTTCAGGAGCTTCGGCTTCCCGACCTCTCCGCCTACGTTCGCTACCTCGATTCTGGCGTTCATCGAGAAGAAGTCCGCGCCTTGATCGAGGTGAGCACCGCAAACCTGCGCGCCACCAACCCTCCCCGGTTTCAAGCGTTGTGCCGTTCTCTGCTCGAGGACATCCTCCGATCCCGAAAAAAGGAAGGAGTTCGCCGACTTAGGCTGTGGAGCGCCACCTGTCGCACCGGAGAAGAGCCGTTCTCACTGGCGATCGCCCTGCGCGAACGCTTGGGCGACGCCTTCCCAGCGTGGGACATCTCCATCCGAGGTACCGATCCCTCCCCAAAGGCGATGGTCCGCGCCCGAGCCGGGATTTACACCGACGAGAGCATCCCGCAACTGTCGGCCCACTCCATGCTCACCTTCGCGGAACCCAGGGGAAAGGGGCGTTGGCAACTCGACGCCGCCCTCCGTGACGGGGTGCAGTTCGAGCAACGCGGACTCCTCGGGGCCAGCGGCGACGTGTGCGACGCGGACCTGATCCTGTGCCGACATGGCCTCGCCGACGTGAGTTCGCCCGATAAAGTAAAGGTGCTTGACGAGTTTCACCACGCCCTTCGGGTGGGGGGCTGGCTGGTGCTGGGCGCCCAGGAGTCCCTGCAACGCCTGCACACTGGATTCCGGCTGGTCCTCTTCAACGACGGCATCGCCTACCAAAAGTCGTGCCCGTCCAACATGGACGACAGCTCCTTGCCGCCGATCGCACCCCACCCCACCTGATCGCACCTATTCGGTCTCCCAGGACCCTTCGCCGTCGCCGACAGACCAGCTGTCCTCGCAAGTCACATAGGAACCGCCTGACTCGATCGTCCACTTCGTGGGCTCGGTATCCGCGCCGTCGTAGCGGTAAGTTGTGGTGGAAACGCCCCCCTCCGAATTGGTCACCGTATCGATCACCGGGCGTCCCGAACCATCGTTCGTGTAGCTGTGATCCTCGGAATACTCGCGCACGCCATCCCCATCGCGATCCTCTTCCCGGTGCGTGCTGACCCGGACGCCGTCCGCATACGCATGCGTTGCCAACGTATCCAAGATACCGTCGTTGGTACCGTCGTAACCTTCCAAGGTCAGGTGATCTTGAGCATCGTATTCGTACGATTGGCGATCGGTGTGGTCATAGACCCCGTCCACCTCGTAGGTCCCCGTGATGCCAACGAGGCGTTGGTCTGCGTCGAAATCCCGCGTCCACGAAACCTGCACCTGCGCCAATGGCTCGTCGTTCCGCTTGGAGGCTCGCCGTTCTTCCACAATCTCGCCGGTTTCACCGCACTCCCGTTCGATCGTGGAAATGACACTGTCACCGGCCTCATTGCCCCTGTAGACCTCCAGAATCGGACAGCCCTCATACCAGTTCGTCTGAGTTTCCCAAGAGTCTTCCGGGAACATCCCCACTTCACGGTACTGGTGCCCGTCCGGGTCAAAATAATACTCCTGGGTGAAAGGCTCATCGCCGGCGCACTCCCGCATCAGCATGCGATAGCTCCATTCGGCCTGGGGTTCCTCGACCGCATCCGGTTCGGACCCCGAATCCGCACCCGTACACCCCTGCAGCAATCCCAACACCAGCGCAATCATTGTGCCTCCTCGCCATAAACAAAGTTTCGTCCAACAGGATACGCGTAGCTGGTGTAGCTCGCGTACCCGTAGGCGGTGACCGTAAATGCCTCCCCATCCGTCGACTGCAGACGGTGGGCACCGCCAGCGACCGGGATGCGGGCCGACCAAAAGGAGGAACTGCCCACCGGCGTTCCTGGAGCAATTTCACTGCCATCCAGCCGAATCCCAGAACCGTTCGGGACCACCACGTTGATCCAGTTTTGTTCGTAGGTGTCGGGGGTCAAAATCACATAGGTGTCTCTCGCTTGCGACATCGGCACGCCACTGGACATGGACGGGTCGCCGAGATCGCTCATCGAATACTGATTCGTGAGCGCAGCGCCGATCAGATATTGCATAGGGAGAATCGGACTACTCGCAGTCACCACAAAGTCGAGATCGGTGGTGAGTTCCAACACCTCTCCGGCATCCAGCGTTTGGGGCTCGGCCACCGCAGGCGAGAACTCCAGGTGAGTCCCGTCTTCCAGGGCCACAACCCGATAGAAAGCAACTGCGCGCTGAACGGCGTCGGGATGCGCGGGGGCGGTCATCACGTATTCGGTGCCCCAGGTCCCAGACGGCGCGATCACTTCCTCCAAGTGGTCGCACGCATCCCATGCATCGGGAACGTTCGCGCAACTATGGCCACCGATCACCGAAATCGGCCGATCGGAGGTCACGACCGAGCCCGTCAGATCGTTGTCCCACAGGACCGCCGACAGAAGCTGTAGCACTTCACCGGCGTCCAAATCGACCGACAGCGTTTCGCCCGCCTGGTAACGCGAAACATCGCCCGGCAAAGTGGAGGCCGACAGCACCACCTCCACATGGGTGTCATCTTGCGTTGCGACGATCGCCGCCAGACCGGTGCTTCCCCGCATTGCGCTGGAGGGATAGGCAGCGACAACATAGTCTGTACCCAGAACATGCTCAGGGATCAGCAGCGATGCGTCGTTCGAAAACGAATACTGCGAATCGCTCTCAAAATGCAGCGGATTGAACTGGTAAGCCGCAACGGGAAGATTGGACTCCACCTCGTAAGCCGCGTCCTGAACAAGCACCGACTCGCTGTACTCCGCCGAGAGTTCGTCGATCATCGGAAGTACCAGCGCCCTTGACTCGCCGGCGGGCACTTCGGTCCAGTTCACGACCACCCCTGCGCGTTTCACACTGACGGTTGCCAACCCCTCGGTGGGATTCGCGATGACAATGCCAAAATCGTCTGAAAATGCTGGCTGGTCGACCAAATTGCTGGTCGTCGTCGCCCAAAAACGCGTGCCATAGTAGTCGTCGTTGAGCGCGACATCCACCGGCGGCGGCGGCATTTCGAAGTGTTCGCTTTCGCCATGCAGTTCGAATTCACTACATGCACACCCAACAAAACACAGCAACGCTCGAGGAGCGAAACGCAATCGCCGATTCATGACGACCTCCCACGGAGACGGTGCGGCCGCCCCCACGGAGGATCACCTGCCCCTCAAAAAAAACTCACGCCTCCCGCGCGGCCAACAGCCCCCGCAACGATTCAAGCGACTCTACCGACAGCTTCCGCCCCCGCCGCACCGCTTCCACCACCTGTGCAACGGTGGCATCCTCCGGCGTGCGCTCCAAACCCGCGGCCCAGTGCTGCACCGCCACCGCGCCAATGGAGCCCGAAGCGCCCTTGATCGCATGGCCGATCTCCCGCACTCGAGCCACATTTCCGGCTTCGGCGGCTTCCTCCAACGCCCTCAGTTGGGTCTCCAAATGCGCCGCATAACGGTCGAGAAACCCTTGCGGCTGCGC
Organism: Pseudomonadota bacterium; assembly: GCA_005797785.1. Classification (GTDB taxonomy): domain Bacteria; phylum Myxococcota_A; class UBA796; order UBA796; genus SYKL01. The sequence goes on from SYKL01000248.1 coordinate 8,682, forward strand.
CAAAACGCCAACCACCGATGTCCACACCTCACGATCGACCGGACGAATCGGGGTGTCCAGCTCCCGAACCGGCGGCACACCATGCCCCAAAACCAATGTCGCCAAACGCTCCAACGACAACGGTTTGGACACGAGGTCCACCATCCCCACCAGACGAGCGCGCTCCCGATCGCTGCTCGAAACCGAAGCGGAGAGACCATAAATCACAAACACTCGCTCCGGAAATCGCTCCAGCAACGCCCGCGTGACCTCAAAACCGTCGGCCTCCGGCATGCGCAGGTCCATCAAAATCACGTCGACCTCAGCCTGAGATACCGCTTGGCAGGCATCCTCAAGCCCGCTCGCTACGGAAGCTTGAGCCCCCAAGTGCTCCAGCATCGCCTGCAACACATGCCGATTGATCTGCTCATCATCGATCACCAATACCGATAATCCTCGCAGGGTCGGCAAGTCCTTCCGATCCGACGCGGGCATGGACGGTTCGGTGGGGATGCGCACCACAAAACGCGATCCTCGGCCCACTTCGGAGGTTACCCGCACCGATCCCCCCATGGCGTTCACCATGCTGCGCACCAGCGCCAATCCCAGACCCGTTCCGCCGTGCCGCTTGCGAACGTCGGAATCCGACTGTTCAAACGGTTCAAAAATGGACTCCCATTGGGAGCGTTCGATGCCAATCCCGGTGTCTACCACCGCGACCTCCAACGCTCCGTCAATGTAGGAGGCATCCACCACGATCGAGCCCGACGCTGTGAATTTGGCAGCATTGCCCAAAAGGTTGGACAACACCTGCCTCACCCGCTGACCGTCCAGCAGCAGCCATCGCGGCAGTGCATTCCGCACCAACCGGAGATCGACCGCAGGCTGCACGCGCGGACGAAACAATTCCACGGTGCTGTACAAGAGATCATCCATGCAAACCGGACGCGGATCGATCGAGAGTTTACCCGCCTCAATGGTAGAATAGTCCAGCACCTCATCAACCAAACCATGCAACGAATGCGCCGCGGACAGTGCAATCCGTACCCGCTCCGCGGTCACTCCCGATAGTGCCTGGCCATCAAGGAGCTCCAACACCCCTTCCAGCCCGACCAGCGGTGTTCGAATCTCGTGCGCAATCTCTGCAAACATCTTTTCTTTTGCATGCAACCGCTGCTGGACCTGCAGCTGCGCTTCCCGCAGCTGATTCTCCAAATCTCGGGTATCGGTGATGTCCTCAACCAACCAAATTTGTTCGTGGCGCTCGGTATGGTGGAGCTGTTGCGTTTGGACTTGCAACCACCGACCCGCCAATGTTGGGCTCGGGACCACATGCGAACCCGCATTGGGGGGCTGCAATCCCGCCCAATATTCTCCCACCATCCTCTGGAAGGAAGGATTCATCCAATACAACTCAAGCGCCTGGCCCTCTGATGTCCGAAACACGGCAAGGCCTTGGTCGAGGCGACCAAAAGCGCTCGCCAACGTTCGCAACTGCCGCTGTGTGGAGTAAACATGCGACGCCACCGCAAGCGCGAGCACCCCGAGCAGATTGCTCAGCACCAACACTGAGGTGGTCGCCCCGACCGCCACCCACCGCTCGGACTGAACCTCTGCAAAAAAAGCCTCTGAAGTCAAATCCGCGCCGGCCAACACCACCGTTCCCCCCGGCAGCCGGACCGGAAGGAGCGCCGCTCGAATCCCTCCGTCATCCAGCATCACAAACCGAGGTTCGCTCCCTTGAAATACCTCGACCAGCGCTTGGTCATTCAGATACGGCGCCTGGCCGGAAATGGCCAACGGGCGCAAGGTGCCATCCTGCTGTGCGAGCACATACAGGGAGGTGATTCGACCCTCACTGCGCAGCCCCCGCAAAGCCTCGCCGAGCGACTCTGGCGCACCGCCTCGGGCTGCAACCTCCCATACCTCCGGTGCCTCCGTGGCAAATGCCGCCCGGGCCGCAAACTCCAAACGGGCATCGACCCGGCGCATCACGCGCGCCTCGGAGCGACCGACCGACATCACGGCGACGGCCGAGACCACCGCGGTGAAAAACACCATCCCCGCCAATATGCACGCCCGGACGCGTTGCGCCGATCCCAAGACATATCGAGGAAGTCCAGCGGCGGGACCGAACGGGCTCATGCCCCAGCGTACCACGGATCGCCCTCCGAGTGCCCACCCACGCTTGAAACCCTTCCGTAACCGCCGGAGCCCTCCGCGCCGGATACAACCAGACCGGGAAAGGGTTCACCCCCAGGCAACCCGTCCCCCTTTTTTCATTTGCCGCGCCGGAGCGCCTCCTTTGAGGTCGTCCGGCGCGGCATTTCCTTATTTCGGGGCGACCGGAAATCCGCGGTCGCGCATCAATGCATCGCGGCTGACATCCCGCCCGCGGAACGCCCGAAATCCCTCGGCTGGATCGATCGTGTTCCCTACGGAAAGCACGTACTTCCGCAGCCGTTCCGCCGAGGCCGGATCGTACATCGACCCGGTTTCCTCAAATGCCTCCGCCGCATCCGCCGTCAGCGTGTCCGCCCACAGATAACTGTAGTATCCAGCGGAATATCCATCCCCGCTGAAAATGTGCGCGAACTGCGGCGTGCGGTGCCGCATCACAATTTCGGGCGGCATCCCCAGGGCGGCCAGAGTGTCGCGCTCAAAGGCATCCGGATCGCTCACGCCTTCGCTCGACGTATGCAATTTCATGTCGATCATCGCGCTCGCCAAGTACTCCATGGTTCCAAACCCGGAGTTGAACGTCGACGTGCTCTTGATCTTCGCCACCAACGCGTCGGGGATCGGCTCGCCGGTGGTGGCATGCAATGCAAACTTGCTCAACACCTCCGGCGTCCCAAGCCAATGCTCGTTCAACTGAGATGGGAACTCCACATAATCGCGAGCGACGTTGGTGCCAGCCAGCGTAGGATAGCTCACATTCGACAACAACCCATGCAAAGCATGCCCGAATTCATGAAAGAGGGTATTCGCGTCTTCCCACGAAACCAACACGGGTTCGCCAGGAGCGGGCTTCACAAAATTGGAATTGTTGGAGACGATCGTCGTCACCTTTCCTTTGAAGTTCTCCTGTTGCCGGTACTCATTCATCCAGGCACCGGACTGCTTGCCCGGGCGAGCATAAGGATCGAAGTACCACAATCCGACATGCTCGCCTTTGGCGTCGAGCACTTCCCACACCCGAACATCCGGTTGAACGATAGGGAGACCGGACACTTCTTTGAATTGCAGACCATACAATTGACCGGCAACCCAGAACATCCCTTCACGCAGCTTATCCAACTGCAAATACGGCTTCACCTCGTTTTGATCGAGGTCATACCGGGCCTTGCGGACCTTCTCCATGTAGAACCGGTAATCCCAGGGCGCGATGGTGATCCCCGAACCTTCCGCATCGGCGATCGCTTGTTGTTCCGCGACTTCCTCGCGGACGCGCGCCACCCCGGGCTTCCACACCGACTCCATCAACGCA
>SYKL01000249.1 GCA_005797785.1 Pseudomonadota bacterium
GAAACTTAGCGATTCGCGACCACTGGCTGTCGCTCAACATTAGGCGCAACGGCAACGCTCACCTCCATTGAGGTAAGATCGGAGCACTCGATCCTCACTTGATCACTAATTGTGTCCCGGCGTTTCGAAGACAGACCCTAGAGACTAGTACACCATCAACGAAGAAACCGGCACATCCAGCCGTTTCCGTCCGTTCAAAAAGCCAAGTTCGACCATGAAGGTGGTCGCGACCACCTCTCCGCCGAGCCGGCGCACCAAATCGACCGTTGCGGCGGCGGTTCCACCCGTCGCCAGCAGATCGTCGACGATCAACACCCGTTGGCCCTTCTGAATCGCGTCCACATGCATTTGCAGGGTCGCCGATCCGTACTCGAGGTCGTAGCTGACCGACACCGTTTCAAAGGGCAATTTTCCCGCTTTACGCGCGGGAACAAAACCGGCGTCAAGTGCTTCGACCAGCGCCGCTCCTAAGATAAATCCCCGAGACTCAATGCCGACGATCCGATCGATCCCCTGCCCCCGGTACTTTTCAGCGAACCAGTTCAATACTCGAGGAAACAACTTCGAATCCGCCAACACCGGGGTGATGTCTTTGAACAGAATGCCGGGTTTTGGAAAATCGGGGATGTCGCGAATGCTTGCTGCGACGTCGGTCACGAGATCGGCCATGGAGCCTCCTGGGCGCGGATGCTACCTCAGGGGGCGCCCTGGAACCAGCGATCGATGCGCGGGAGAAGCGATTCCACGGTCAGGTCGGGGAAAACCGGCGTGACCGCTGCCCAGCCCGCGAGAACCGCTGGCCCATCGGTGTGCTCGTCACCGAGGAATTCCGCGTGCTCTCCTCCAATCCAAAAATATTCCCGCCCGCGCGGATCGGTGCGCCGGTCCACCATGGAGTCGTACCGCCGCTCCCCGAGGCGAGCGGCGCGAATCCCTTTCAGCTCGTGCAACGGAATGTTAGGCACATTGACGTTAAAAAGCACTCTTCTCGGCCAGGGCTCGGCCAGAATTTTTGGCACCAACTGCCGAACCACATGCTGCGCGGTTTCCCAGTGCGCTCGGGGGTGCGGCGCATGCAAGGAGACGGCGACCGCCGCCACCCCCTGAAAACTCGCCTCCAGCGCCGCGGCGAACGTTCCCGAGTAAAAAATGTCGTTGCCAAGGTTAGAACCTCGGTTGATCCCCGAGATCATCAGAGCCGGCGGCTCGGGCAACAGGTGGTGCACCGCCATATACGCGCAGTCCGCCGGAGTCCCGGACACCGAAAACCACCGTTCTTTGCGTTGATGCACCCGGAGGGGTTTATGCATCGTCAACGCATGGCTCTGCGCGGAGCGTTCGGAACTCGGGGCCACCACCCACACCGTCCCCAGATCGGAAAGCGCCTCTGCCAACGCCGCGATTCCAGGCGCGTCAATTCCGTCGTCGTTGGACACCAGCAGGTTCATATTTCCCCCATTGACGCGCCGATCCGCAGCCGCCACCATGGATCTAACCACTGCCGGAGAGGATATGAGCTCGCCCTTGTCGATCGACGGCGCACCCAAACGCGCGGTGCGCAAAGGGGAAGCGAGGCCCATCTTCCTCAATCGCGAACTCTCCTGGATGGCGTTCAATGAACGTGTTTTGGAAGAGGCGCTCGATCCCGCCAATCCGCTCTTGGAACGCCTGCGGTTCCTGACCATTTTTTTCACGAACCTGGACGAATTCTTCATGATCCGGGTGAGCGGCTTGAAACAGCAGTTGCACGCTGGAGTTGACGTTCTGTCCGGAGATGGGCTGTCGCCCCGTGCCCAGTTGGCGCAGATTTCGGATGCGCTGCGTCCCACCCTGGCGCGAGCCCAAAGCTGCCTACAAAACGATATTCTTCCGCAGCTGGCGGAGCACGACGTCCGTATCGTCAACTACCGCGACCTGGATCCGAGCCAGCGCGCGTATTGGGACGCTTGGTACGAAAGCAAGGTTCACCCCATCCTCACGCCCTTGGCGGTGGGTCCGGCGCACCCCTTTCCGTTCATCTCCAACCTCTCATTAAATCTGGCGTTGATCGTCCGTTCCCCAGAAGGTGAGCAACGGCTCGCTCGCGTCAAAGTGCCGGCGATGTTGCCGCGGCTGCTTCCGGTGGCAGAGGACGGTTCTCCGCTGATTCTCGGCAAACGGGACGGCCCGCTCACCGCTCCGATCCGATTTGTTCCGCTGGAACAACTGATCGCGGCGAACCTCCACACGCTCTTCCCCGGCGTGGAGACCGGTCCGGTGTTCGTATTCCGGGTGACCCGCGACACCGATCTGGAAATCCAAGAGGATGAAGCAGACGATTTGCTGAAGGTTCTCGAAGAGGAGCTGCGCAAGCGGCGGTTTGGTGAGGCCGTACGCCTGGAAATTCAAAAGGGCACGCCGCCCGCGATCCGCGATGGGCTCCGGCGAGGTTTGGAGCTTGAACCCGGTGATGTGTACGAGGTCGACGGACTATTGGCGACGCCCCGCCTTTCTCAGCTCCTTCAGCTCGATCTACCGGAGCTGAAGTACACCTCGTTTTCGCCGCGCGTTCCCCGCAGTTGCGCGGGAAAAGACTTGTTCAAAGCTGTTCGTGCAGCCGACATCCTGCTGCACCATCCCTACGACAGTTTTGCTCCCGTGGCCGATTTTCTGATGCAGGCCGCCAAGGACCCGCAGGTCTTGGCGATGAAGGTGACTTTATATCGGACTAGCGGCGACTCCCCGATCATCCATGCGCTTGAACAGGCGATCGAAAACGGCAAACAAGTCGCCGCGGTCGTCGAGCTAAAAGCGCGGTTTGATGAAGAGAACAACATCTCCTGGGCGCGCCGGTTGGAGGAAGGCGGGGTGCACGTGGTGTACGGCATCCCTCACCTGAAGGTTCACGGAAAGCTGGCGTTGATCGTTCGCAATGAAAATGGCGAGCTGCGCCGATACGCACACATCGGCACCGGCAACTACAATCCTCAAACCGCGCGGGTATACACCGATTTTGGGTTGCTCACCGCCAATGCAGCGATCACCGCCGACGTGGCCGATGTGTTCAACCAGCTGACCGGATTTGCCGACCCGCCGCGCAGCCGGAAACTGCTGGTTGCACCTCGACATCTGCGAAAGCAGCTGGTAGAGCGGATCCGCCGTGAAGCCGAAGAGGCGCGCGCCGGCCGAAATGCCCACATCATCTTCAAATGCAATGCGGTCGCGGACGCCGAAGTGATCCGCGAACTGTACGCGGCCAGCCGCGCCGGTGTACGGATCGACCTGCTGGTACGCGGCATTTGTTGCTTGGTTCCTGGATACCCCGGTCTCTCCGAGACGATCACCGTGCGTTCGGTGGTCGGACGTTTTCTGGAGCACTCTCGAGTGTTTTGGTTCCACAATGGCGGAAATCCCGAGGTGTTCATCGGTTCCGCCGATCTGATGGACCGCAACCTCCGCCGGCGGGTGGAGGTGCTCACCCCCATCGAGGATCCGGCATTAAAAGCGTGGCTTCGCGAGGTTCTGCTGGAGCGGTACCTGCAGGACACGGCGCGCAGCCGGCTGATGTTGCCCGACGGCACCTACACCCGCATGCGGACTGGCGTGGAAGATCGCGATGTGCAACGCGAGTTTACGAAGGATCGACGTTAGTCGCGCCAGGTGGTACATCCATTTTGGCCAACTTCAGTGGTTTTTGATGTACCACTTTGGCTGGCTACGAGTTCGCCCCCAACAACGTCAGCAACCGAGTGAAGTCGGCTTGAACCGCCGGACGCAACACCGACAACGCCAACACCTTCCGCAGGTCCGCCACCGCACGATCGACCTGCCCCAGTTGAAGATGCGCGACCGCCCGGCATTGTAGGGCGATCGGCTGGCTCGGGTCCAGCGCCAACGCGCGATCCGCTTGCGCGATACAGTTCGCAAAATCATCCCGTTCTAACGCCAACTGTGATCGCCGCATCGCCAGGTCGCCGTCGATCGTGGGACCGAGCGGCGTGCGCTGTGCCTTCGCTAAAGCCGAATCGGAATCCTTAAAGTGGCCGAGCGCCTTCTCGGTCACCCCCAATTGGTACCAGAGATAGGCATCCGCAGGATCCTTGTCCAAAGCAGCTTTCAACAGGATCAGGTTGCGCTCGGCACGGCGCTGGCCATTGGCGAGGATCGGATCCGCGTACCCATGGTGGGTGATCACCATCGAGGAACGCACAATTTTCCCGCCCACCCCTTCGATCGAGGCGCGGATCTGCTCGTGAATGGCGCCGCGGTAACGGTGCGCCGGATCCCGCCGAAACATCCGGACCAATGGGAAATCGTGCCATGCGACCGGATCTTGGGGCGGCGCCAGATTTCGGATCGTTAACTCCAGGCCCCCGGCCTGGGCCAGAGCGACAGGTCCAGCATCCAACACTTCGTCCGCATCGAGCACCAGAATCCACGGCTGGGTGGCGTGCTCCAAGCCGAAGTTCCGCGCCGCGGAAAAATCGTTGACCCAAGGGAAATGAACGACCTTCGCACCAAAAGACCGAGCGATCTCGACCGTTGCGTCCGTCGATCCGGTGTCGACAACTACCTGCTCTGCGACCCGGCCGCGAACACTTTCCAGGCAACGACCGAGGGTTTTGGCCTCATCCTTCACGATCATGCACAACGATACCGGAGCTACCATTCATCGACCCACGACTGCCCGTCCACCTCTCGACCGAAGCGCAGGCCGGTCGACCGCAGCACCTCTCCTCCGCGTACGACTTCATAGCCATATCGAACCCGAGTTCCCATCTCGAATGCCGCCGAGGTCGCCCATGACGCGCCGTGAACGTACTCCATCTCCAGCGCACCGACGTCGGTTACCAGCCGAACTTGCTCCCCAAACAACGTCGAAACGCCCACCACGCGCACCTCCGTGCACCGGTCCGGAAGCGGGCGAACGACGGAAAAAGCCGCGATCGAGCGCCCGGCCAGCGCGATCCTGCAGGCGCCGTCCAGCACTTCGATCGTGCCGCCCTCAAAAGCGTCTGCATAGTGCCCATCGGGCAACTCAATCCCTATCAGCCCCAGATCGACGACTTGGTCGGACCGGTTGACCGCTACCAAGATGTGCGAACCAAGCCAGGAACGAGTAAATACCCAACGGTCGGCGTCCAGCCACTTGGTGCGCATACCGCCCAATTGCACTGCAGGATTCTGCGCGCGCAACTGTGCAACGATAGCGAGGAGTTGCGCATTAGCAGCTTCAGCATCCCCTAGCCAAGGTCGGTTGTAGGGATCGTGTCCACGAGGCACATTGCTATGCAAATTGCATTCGTTTCCGTAGAACATCATGGGAATGCCGCGAGCCAGCCCGGTCAGCGCCAAAGCAAGCCGAAACCTTGGAACGTCGTCCGACAGCGACAGGAATCTCGGAAAGTCATGATGATCCACAAAAGTGACGAGCTGAGAGGGATTGTGGAGGTTTACATCCCGATCCACCACCGCCGCCAGCGCGCGAAATCCTTCCCGGGTTTGATGTGCGAGCGCGCTGACCAGGGCCATCCGCCAGCCGTAGTCGAGCATCGAAAATCCGGAATGGTTCGCAAATTCGGCGGCTCGCTCGTCGCCGGCGCTCGCCAATTGCCAGTCCGCCATCAAAAACCCAGACGAGACCTTCCGAATGCTCGCCGTCAACTCCTGCCAAAGCCACAACGGCAGTTGACGCGCGTGGCTGAATCTCACCCCGTCCGCGCCATGCGACAGCCAAAACCGGACCACAGATGCGAGGTGTTTACGCCAGACCGGCGCTTCCTCATCGATCGGTTGACCGGTCGGAAGGCGCCACTGCCCCTCCTCAAACACCGCCCACACCTGGCCATCGTCCCACACCCGTGGCCCGTGGCCCGGCGCATGAGGATCGGGGAGCAATGCGGGAATGTCCACAATCACTTGCATGTCGTGTTGATGCGCGGTGGCGACAAATCGCCGCCAGTCGTCCCAACTCCCCAAGTGCGGGTCGATGCGACGGAGGTCTGCACTGCAATATCCGTGGTAGGGCGCCTCCCGGATACCGTGCAACGAATTAAGTGATGGATACTGCTCCGTAATTGGCGTAAGCCATACCGCTCTCACACCGATTTCATGCAATCGTGGCAGCCGAGTCATGAAGCCGGCCAGATCCCCCCCCCAGCGCATGCCCCAATCGAGGTGCTGACCGTCCACCTCGGCGCTGATCGCCGGCGGGCCGGCTCTTTCGATCCGATCGACAAAGCCAAAATAGAGCAGTCCGGATCGGGGGTCCGCCACCTTGCCTCCATACGTACACTACCACACCCCGTTCGCCCCCAGCGATGTGTAAGCGGCTGTCAGCCCCATGTAAGGGAAGCCGGGCGCATCATCGTGTAGAAAGAGCCACCCTCCGCTGTGGCGATGTCCCCGGCGAGGAAACTCCCCTCCGAACCGTGAAGCAATCTGAAGCAATGCGGCGCTCCCGGTGGGGTAGGAACGACCATCGGTTCCCAACCACAACCACTCTCGAACCTGGAGGATACGATGCCTAAACACTCGGACATACAACGTATCCGACCACCCGCTGGAGGATACGCACCCAAAACAAAGAAGGCCGGGTCCGAAGACCCAGCCTTCAAAGCTGAAACCGAGAAGAATCAGCTGCGACGGCGACGCGCGAGAATGCCGACGACGCCAGCGGCCAAGCCCGCCAGACCTGCAGGGTTGGCGGGAAGGCTGTTGCAGCCGCAACCGCCCTTCAGATCGCCTTCGCCTTCCGACAAACCACCTTGGTTTTCGTCTTCACCGGTGTCGCCGGTGTCCACAGGATCCGTGCCGGGCAGCGGGGCGCCGGTGCCCTGCAGTGGAACGGTGACTGTAGGATTGACGGGGTCATTCGTGGTGATGATCAAGTCGCCTTCAAAGGTGCCTTCGGCGTCTGGGGAGAAGGTGATGGTGATCACGCCTTCTTCGTCCATGGTGGCGGTGATTTCGTCGTCTTCGACGTCAAAGCCATCGCCTTCCACTTCCACATCGCCGACCAAGGTGATCTCGCCGAGATCCTCAACTTCCACTTCCATGGTCTTCGCGTCGCCCACGTCCACCTGGCCGAAATTCACGGTGCCGCTCTGCACGTCGATCGCGGGCAGCGGCTGCGCAAAAGGGTTGGCCGCGGCCACAATCTTGTCGTCCGAGTTGGCGATGGCCCAGTTGTACGTGAACGGGATCTCCAAGCCAAGGCCGCTGTCGAGGCGCACGCCGACGGTGACGCCCAAGTCGAGACCGAAAGTGCCGACGACACCGCCGGTCCAGGTCGCTTCCATCGGAAGCTCGCCTTCGTTTTCGTCGGGCAGCGCCAGGGCAAAGTCATCGTATTCGTGCTCGTATTCGACTTCATTGGTGATGATTTTCTCACCGGTGACGATCGCGGTCGAGCGCGGGATGATGACGCCATCCAACGACACAAACACGCCGTCCATCACTTCCCATTCGTCCTCAAGCTCCACCAAGTCTTCGCCGGAGCTCTGCACGGAACCAAAGCCGAGGCCCAAGCCGTCAAAGGTGCTTTCGCCTTCAAACTCGTACTCTTCCGACCACACCGGAGCAGAGAACAGGTATCCCCAAGCATTGACGCGAATGCTCGCGGAAAGTTCCGTTTGGGTTTCCAAGGTCTCGACGCCACCGCCGTCGCGGCCTTCCCAGGAGTGAACAACGCCGTCTCCGTCTTCGGTCGAAACCAAGCTATTGGCGATCATCTGCAGGTACAGTACCGCGTCGGTGTCCGCCGATAACTGCAAGGAAACCGCGCTGTCCGCGCTCGGGAGGTAGACGCTCGTGGCCTGACCCCGGTACATCTCGATTTCGCCCTCGAACTCGACGTCGGCTTCGGTATTTTCCCAAGCGAACGCCGTAGCTGGCGCAAACAATAGAGCGGCGAACAGTGAAGAAATGCGCATAAAACCCCCCAGAACCATAGATTGTGCGATGGATAGCACCGACGGCCGTTGTATAGCGTCAGTCAGGTGGAGTGTAAACAGAAAAACGCTGACGCCTTCCTGACAACGCCTTTACGGGAGGTGACACCTCCACAGTCCAGAGGTGTTACGATTCGGACTGGCAGTCCATTTGACAAGGAAGCCCATGAACGCCCCCGACGCGCCTGCGTACATCGCACGCCAGCCGATCTTTGATGAACATCGCCAAATTCAAGGCTACGAGCTGGTTCATTGCGTCGGTACCCCCGATGGCCCGGCTTTGAATGGCAACGGCCGAACCGCGCAGGTGATCACGGCATTTTTGGACATTGGACTGCAGCGGCTGGTGAACAGCCGGTTTGCGATGATCACGGTCGGTGAAGACTTTCTTGCCGCTCAAAGCCCTCTTCCTGCGCAGGACCATACGCTCATTTTGATGGTGGACCCCGAAATTGTCGTCACACCTGCAATTTTGACGCATGTGCAGTTTTATCGCCAGCTTGGATACAAGATTGCTGTCGAAGCGACCGATCCCTCCACTTCGGTCGCGCTGTTGACGCCATTCGCCCATATCGTTCGCCTGGACCTCGCTCGACTCGGCGCTGAAAACCTGAAAGCTCGAGTGGATGCCCTGCGCGGCGGCGGACGAAAGTTCTTGGTGGTCGGCCTCCAACGTCCAGAAGACTCCCAGGTGTGTCGGGCGTTGGGTTGCGAGTACTTTCAGGGTGAGACGCTTGCGGGGCCGCAAAGGGTGACGGAACGCACACTTTCGCCAAAGCGAGTGGGCGTGCTCCACCTGTTGGCGCGCCTGTACGATCCGGAGGTGCCGGTCACCGAGGTCGAGCGGTTGGTTAGCCAGGATCCAGTGATCGGATTTCGTCTGCTTCGTTGCGTCAATTCGGCTATGTATGCGAGGCCGCGGCCTGTGGACTCTCTGCGGCAGGCGATCGCCATCCTCGGATTGCGCCAGGTCGCGACGTGGGTTTCCCTCATCAGCTTGTCCCGGTTGGACGACGCCCAGCCCGAACAGTTGTTGAAAGCGATGGTCCGTGCCAAAATGTGCCAATTGCTAGCGAAACATATTGAAGTGATCGAATCCGATCGGATGTTCACGGTCGGTCTGCTGTCCGTTTTCGACGAACTCCTGGGCGCGACGATGGAACAGGTCCTTCAAAATATTCCGGTTTCTCCGCAGATTTCCGAGGCGCTTCTGCATCGTACGGGGCAACTCGGTGAGTTGTTGGCCATTGTTGAGGCGTATGAGGCCCATCGCTGGGACTTCCTGCTCCAAACCAAGATTTCTCCCACGGCCATCACCCAGGCGTGGTTGGGCGCTTTGGTGTGGGCCGATGAAGCCGCGCGAGCCGCGATCGCCGTTCAGACGCCGGCTCCCTCGGCTCCTCGCGACCGCCAGCCGAGCCGCCTCCAGCGCGCTTAGAGCATCGGCCGAAACCGGATATGCCAAACACGCCCGCGTTCAGGTTCAGTGCGGCTTTTTCTGGGGCTCCGAAGCAGCGCCGGGCCACATCAGAGACGCCAGGACGGATACCGTAAGGAGGCCAGCGATCACTCCCAAAGAGGCGCCGACCGGCACCTTGTAGATGTCCATGAGCAGCATCTTAAACCCGACGAAAACAAGGATGAGTGCAAGGCCGACTTTCAGGTAGGCGAACTTGTGCATGACTCCGGCAAGCAGGAAGTACATCGAGCGCAGGCCCAGGATCGC
>SYKL01000250.1 GCA_005797785.1 Pseudomonadota bacterium
AAGATGGGCGTGGAACTCTACCGGCACATCGAGGAACGTTGGAATAAAGGTCGGTTTGGGAAGGAGTGGCTGGACTGCGAAGATCCTCGCGTTCGCAAAGAGTGGGACACGGGGGCGGGACTCGGCCGCGAAAAAATCTTCGAGGTTCGCCGCACCCACAACGATGTCACCTTCTTAGATACGTTTCTCACGGCGGATTTTTGTCGGGAGCAAGGGTTTTTTACGACGACCTTTGATCCACGCGCGAACGAATGGGTGATCGACTCGCGCGAGTTCGACGATGTGAAAAAGCAGCTTCTTCAGATGTTGGCGACCAAGGGCACGCCTCGGATTTATGTGACCGACGGCAATGCGTTCAACCGTTCTGAACTCAAGTTGAACCATGAACACGAAGGGATCGACATTCAGATGGATTGGGCCTCGCTAACGCTGGGCAACCTGGCGAAAATGTGGGGTCGGACGGTACATTTGGATACGCTTCTGGAGGGGAAGCCGATCACGCTGACCCATGATGGCACCGATGTGAAGCGGGTGACGCGAAAGGAGGGAGGGTGAGTCTCGGTCAGGCCGTACAAGGCGCTTTGGACGCCGCGAGTGAAGGTGTAGCGATCGCCGATGTGGGCGGCGCGCACGCCGAGGTGGATCTTGAGGAGGTCGATCGGCTTGCAGCGCGGGTTCGGGGGGTTCGGGTGCGCCGGGCGGGTGATTTCGACCTGACGAATGAGGCGTCCGATTTGGCGGGTCGAGTGCGAAGTTTGGGGGAAGATCTGGTGCCGGTGGAGGTCTCCCCGGTCCTTGGCGGCGCGGTGCTTCGCACCAAACCGGAGCACCTCAGAAATCACGAGTTCTATGAACTCGAGCTTCACGGAAACCGGGATTTGGAACTCCGACGCATGCGAGCGGAGCCGGGACGAGATCGTCAAGCAGTTGACTTTACCCTGACTCGGGATCAACTGGGCCGCTTGGTCGATGAGCTGGATGGAAGCCGGTGAATCAGGGTGAGCTGCTCCATTCGTCGATGGGCGGCGAAGTTCGGCGGGACGGAGCTCGGACGCTGTTTTCGTATCCGGGCCGGTTGGTCACGGTACTGATGGCGTTTCCCCTATTGATTTGGACGTTGGGTTCGATGGCTATGGTGGTGGGAGCCGTGCAAAGCCGGCAGTATGGGCTGTTGGGCGGCGCGCTCCTCGGTTTTCTGGCTTCGACGGCGTTTCTTTGGCTGGTTCGGCGTCGGATGCGTTGCATGGGCAGCGTGGTGGTCGATCCATCGGATTCTACCGTCGTATTCGTCCGATGGGGAGGCAGGGTGGAGCGTTGGCCGCTTCGGGTGGTGGACTTCGATACGGCTTGGGACCCCTTCCATCGGGGGTTTGATGTTCAGCATGGGTTGGTTGCTCGGGTGCCCGACGGCCGAAAGTTGAGGTTGGCAAAGGGGACGATGGCGGAGATGACGCCGCTTCTGGTGCTATTGAAGGGTTGAGGGCATGGACAATTCGAGCCGAGCCGCCTACGGTATGAGACCATCGGAGTCCTCATGTCGAGCGTTCGCTTCTTTCTGAACGATCGTCCCATTTCGCTCGAAAATCCATCTCCCACGCAGACGCTGTTGCGCTGGTTGCGGGATGAAGCGCAACTCACCGGAACCAAGGAAGGATGCGCGGAAGGGGATTGCGGCGCCTGCACGGTCGCCTGGATCGACGATGGCCCAGATGGTAAAGCGGTTTACCGTGCGGTGAATTCCTGTTTGATCCTCCTTCCGATGGTTCACGGCCGACGCGTGTACACGGTGGAGGGCCTGCAGGCCAAAGGGCGCCCTCATCCGGTTCAAGAGGCGATGGTTCGAGAACTCGGCTCTCAATGCGGCTATTGCACGCCGGGCTTTGTCATGTCGATGTTTGAGGCCTGTTACAGAGAGGACCTAAAAGAAGCGTGGCAACTGGACGACCAGTTGGCGGGGAACCTGTGTCGATGCACGGGCTACCGCCCGATTCGGGATGCAGCGGCTTCCATCGCCGGACTTCGACCGGCGGATGCTTTTTCCGAACGCCTGAGCGGTGCTCTGGAGTCGCGTTCTACCTTTGTACGATCGGGGAACCAAGAGTACTCTGCGCCGAACACCTTGGCCGAGATCTACGACCGGTTGAGCCAAGATCCCACCGCGCGGGTGGTGAGCGGCGCGACCGATCTCGGTTTGGACGTGACTCAGCGGCACATTGCGTTTCCACTGTTGGTGTCGACGGAGGCGATTCCCGAGCTGCGTCGGATCGAGAAAATCCCCGGCGGATGGCGTTTTGGAGCGGGCGTGGTTCTCGCCGATTTGGAAGCGAAGGCCGGCATGTTTCCGCCCATTCAAAGGATGCTTCGGTATTTTGCGGCGCGTCCGATCAAGAATCGGGCAACCTTGGGTGGAAACCTCTGTAATGCGTCGCCGATCGGAGATTTACCACCGGTGATGCTGGCGTTGGGGGCGGTGGCAGTGATTGGCTCCGCGGAGGGCGAGCGAAAGGTGCCGTTTGAGGAGTTCTTCGTTGGGTATAGGAAGACAGCGGTTCGCGCCAACGAACTCTTGATTGCGGTGGAAATACCGGACCTGTCTAGCCATGCGCGGTATGGAGCATACAAGGTGAGCCGGCGGCGTGAGTTGGACATCAGCGCGGTTGCCGCTGCGATGGTTGTGGAAATTAATGGAGAAAAGGTGATTTCGGCGCGCCTAGCTTACGGAGGAATGGCGGCGACCCCCAAGCGGGCACCTCTCACCGAAGCCGCGCTGATCGGTAAACCTTGGACGGAGGCGTCGATTCGGGTGGCAGCGGATCAGCTCGCGATGGACTTTTCGCCGATCGGCGATCATCGGGCCACAGCGGAGTATCGCTCTTTGGTCGCTCGAAACCTCCTGATCGGCTTTCAGCTCGAGACGGCAGAGACGGCCTTTCGTGAGCTTAGCGAACGGCATGCGGCGACGGTGGAGATCCGATGAGTACCGAGGTTCATCGCTCCACCTCACACGAGAGTGCGTCCCGTCATGTGAACGGTGAAGCCAAATACATCGACGATCTTCCACTTCCAAAGGGGGGCTTGCACGCATGGGTGGTTCCTTCGCCCCACGCGCATGCGCGTATCACCCACCGCGACGGACTCCCGGCGCTGCTGATTCCGGGTGTAGAAGCGGTATTGTTTGCGAAGGATATTCCCGGCAGCAACCATGTGGGTCCGATCGTGCACGACGAGGATCTGCTGGCGGAAGAGTTCGTCCATTACGAAGGACAACCGGTCGCTTTGGTGATTGGTACGGATCGCGAGGCTTGCCGCCGGGGTGCGGCTCGGGTTCGGGTGGACTATGAGCCATTGGAGCCCATTTTCGATATTTCTGCGGCGATCGCCGCGGGTTCTTTTCATACCACTCCGCACCGGATCGCGCGGGGGGATGTTGGTGCCGCTTTACAGGCGTCCACTCTACAATTTTCTGGGGAGGTGGCGTCGGGGGCTCAGGACCACTTCTATTTGGAAACCCATGTTGCCTTGGTGATTCCAGAGGAAGGCGGAAATTGGAAGGTACTTTCTTCGACGCAACACCCCACCGAGGTGCAGTCGGAGGTGGCTTCGGTGCTCGGAATCGGTCGGCACCGAGTGGTGGTTGAAGTGCCTAGGTTGGGGGGTGGTTTTGGTGGGAAGGAATCCCAGGCGTCCAACATCGCGGCGTTGGCGGCGGTGGGAGCCGCGCACACTGGCCGTCCGGTAAAACTTTGGTTGAACCGTCATCAAGACATGGTGCAAACCGGAAAACGGCATCCCTTTTGGGCGAAATACGCGGTGGGATTCGATGAGCAGGCGCGGATCACCGGTTTGCAGGTGGAAATTTACAGCAACGGTGGATTCTCAGCCGACTTGTCCACTGCAGTCCTCGACCGAGCGCTGTACCACCTGGACAATGCCTATTTTATTCCGAATCTTTCGTTTGTTGGGCGGGTGTGCAAGACCAACCTTCCGAGCAACACCGCCTTTCGTGGATTTGGAGGTCCGCAGGGTGCTTTGGTGATCGAGTCCATCTTGCAGGAGGCGGCGGAACGCCTCGGGCTCGATGCATGCGAGGTACGTCGACGCAATTTTTATGGGTCCTCCCCTCGAAACCGTGCGCCATACGGGCAGGAGATTCCTTCGGATCGTTCGGCTCGTATTTTATCGGAACTGACGCAATCTGCGAACTATGTAGCCCGACGGCTCGAAATTCACAGCTGGAATGCCCGGTCGGTGCACTACAAACGAGGGCTGGCGTATCCCCCCGTGA
>SYKL01000251.1 GCA_005797785.1 Pseudomonadota bacterium
CTTGGAGGTCGACGATGCGGGCCTGGACAAGATGGACCGACGAATTCTCCACACCATCGCCGTGAAATTCAGCGGCGGTCCGGTTGGCCTGGAAACGCTCGCCGCGGCTACCGGGGAGTCCTCCGACACCATCGAAGACACCTACGAACCTTATCTTTTGCAGCAGGGTTTCTTGATGCGCACCCCGCGAGGGCGAGTGGTTAGCCCGCGGGGGTACGAACATCTTGGCATTCCCCGTGATGAACAGAGGTTGTTCTGATGTGGACGCTTTGGCTGCTAGCCTGCGCGAGCCCAAAACAGCCGGAAACCGACCTCTCCGCGCTTACGGTACAGATCCTGGACGTCGATGACCACCCTGTTCAGGCGGAACTCGCCCGCACCCGCGAAGAACGCCACAAGGGACTGATGTTTCGCAAACACCTAGGCCCCAATGATGGAATGCTGTTCCTTTACAACGAGGAAAAGCCTCGTTCTTTCTGGATGAAGGACACACCGCTTCCGCTGTCGGCCGCCTACCTCGACGCCAAGGGCGTGATCGTCAACATTGTGGACATGCCACCGTTCTCGACGGACTCATACCCTAGCTTATATCCAGCACAATACGTGCTAGAGATGAACCAAGGTTGGTTCGAGGAAAACGGCGTCGCACGCGGCGACATCGTCAAGAACATTCCCAAAGTCGATGTTGAACCATAGCTTGCTTAAACTGTGAGCATTGCTTGGTTAAGCAAATCGGACCATTTAGGTACCAAGTCGGACGACGCTCATGCCCCAGTCCACTACCGGCCAGCGCCGTTCCTGTGCGATCTGCCTTAACTTTCGATCCGGATTCACCACGACTGGTGCGCCCACCTGCTCCAACAAGGCCAGGTCGGTGACCGAATCCGTGTAAAAGGCGCATTCGGACAAGGCGACACCATTCGCAGCGACCCATTCCTCGGCGCGACGCAATTTATTGGCTCCATACGCAGAAGATTTCAGTTTCCCGGTAAAGTGGCCATCCACCACCTCAAACCGCGAGCAAACGACGTCGTCCAGCCCGAACGCCCCGGCCGCCTCCTGTGCGGCGTACAACGAAGAGGTGGTCGCCACCACCAAGCGATGCCCCGCTTTTCGGTGCGCTTCTAATGCCGACAATGCTCCAGGGCGCAAGCGATGTCTCACCTGACCTGCAAACCAAAGCCGAGTTCGCTCCGCAATCATGCTTTCTGGCTGGCCTGCAAGGGTGCTCACAGCCGCGGAAAATGCGCTTTCCAAGTCCCCGATACCCAGACCATAGAGCCCCAACACCCCGACCGCCCAGGCCGCATCGCGCACCGAGACCCGGCCGTCGTTCCATTCGTGCCGCAACCACAGGTGCCCCGAATTGCAGTCGATCAACGTACGATCCAAGTCGAACAGAGCGACCCGAACGTTGGGAACCGGCGCACCCTCGCTCATTCGTCAGCACTTTCGCCGCGAATTTGCTCACCACGTACTTCCGTTGGTGCAGGCCGGTTTCCGTCGTACAGCCGGTCCAACAATCGTCCAAGGCCCGACAGTCGAAAGTCCGCCAAAGTCCGGGTTGTCCCGTCTTCCAAATGAAGCTGAATCGCCGCCGCAAGGCTTGGAGCCGGCGTATAGACGACAATGTCCTCCCACTTCACCCAACATGGACCCTCGCGGAACCAGGCCACCAAACCTTCCGCATACAACGCCATAATTTCCACGCCGTCCAGCAAGAGCCGAACCAACGGGCGCGTCCCCGCGGGTGCATAGTGCCCCAACTCGCCCATAGGACCCCCACTTTCCCATGTTACGGCATCCCACTCCAGTTCATTGAACGCCCCCAACACGCCTTCGGGGTCCACGGGCTTCCCGCCGCGTCCAATCATTCCCTCCAGTTCAGAGTCGAGAGCGGAAGCGGGTAACTCCAACCCGTCGACAACTCGAGCCAACAACGCTCGCTCTTCGGGGGAGATCTTCCCGTCCTTCCAAGCCATCCGAACCGCAAACCGAAGTCCCTTCCAACGCAATTCCGTGGTCGGAAGCGCCGCAGCGACAGCCGCCACATCCAGCGGCGCCCGGCCCTCCTGGGCCACCCAATCTCGCAGCGCGGCAATGTCTCGACCAGGGAGAAACCGCTGTACAAAGGCGAATTCCCGCTCGTCCAAATCATCGTCACAGCAAGCGACATGCACAAGCAAGGACAGTAAAGCCTGCTCTTCCCTTGACAATTCACCCGGCGCTCGCGGCGTAAAAGCCAGCCATCGATCGATCGGTGCCATAAGAGTCCCCAAAAAGCAGCGGCGGTATATCCGATCGATGGCCCGATCGGCGCGCTGTTTTTTGCGCGCGGCGATCTCTGTTGGCCCGCTAGTAGGCCGTGCAGCCCTTGCCGGCCTCGCAATTTACCGTGTAGGTGCTTCCAGCATTCACTCGGAGCTTACCCGATAATTGGAGTTCACCGTCGCCAAAATCTGCCCAAATCTCGTACAAGCCCGCCGGGATCGACCCCGCGGTCCACCCCCGACCTGAAGAACGGAAAATGACACTTCGCGCGGATCCGCTCAACCGGACCACCGCCGAAGTCGGATCCGCCGAAACGACCGTATTCGGCCCAGAACGCTCCTCTTCTGGTGGTGGCTTAGGCTTTTTCTTTGGACGTGGCGCCTCCTCTTTCGGAGGTTCAGGTGGTTTCTCTGGTTCCACAGCGGGCTTTGCGGTGTCCTCGGGAGGATCCCCAGGGATCGCCGTGTCCGTCGCAGCGGCGGTATCGGCGTCCACCACCGCGGGCTCCACAGGCGGATCGCCCGCATCCGAATCAACCACGTCCGCAACGGGCAAATCCCCGGTGTCGCCCGCGGGTTGCATCCACCACCAAGCACCCGCCGACGTCAAAGAAACCGCCGCTAACGCCGCAACACCCAGACCCGCAACGACAGCGACCACCATCCATCGCGACCGCGAATTCGAGGCCTCCACATCCGAGGGCTCTGGAGCGGCAACGGGTGCGGGTGGAACAGGCTTTGGAGCGGGTTCCGGTGGCGGCGGGACCGACGCGACTTGAACCGCCGGCGGACTCACCGGAGCGGCTGCCGGCTGCCGAGCAGGGCGTTCATCCCGTACAAATACCGTTCCCGTTGCTTCGGGTGCAGCGGCGTTCGGCGATGCCGCAGGCGCGACCGCCGCCAAATCCATGGTGGAAGCTGCAGCACCCGACTCGGACAATACGGCGCCCGACAATTCATCCCGATCCAGGTCCACCGCGCGACCGAGCAGCGGAGGTACGGTTCGCTCGCACCAATCGCGCAGCCACTCGCCCCCAACGCGACGTTGCATTTCGCGAGCGAGCTTTTCTACATCGCGCGCACTTGGACGTTGGTCGGGTTCAAACGACATCATTCGCGAAACGAATTCAATCGCCCCTTCGTCGTCTAAGGAGCCGCGCAGGCGGTCGAGGCCTTGAGCCACCTTCGCTTCGTGACGTCCCTGATGAGAACTCGTTTTTCCGAATACCTCGCCGACCAACAGCTCCCAAAAAACCACGCCCAGTGAATAGACGTCGCCCGCAGGACCCTCGATGTCATCGAACCGTTCTGGTGCGATGTACCCCACCGATCCGAAAAACACCGATCGCGTCTCCGCTTCCCGGGACGCAAATTCGGCCCGTGCAATGCCGAAATCTAAGATTTTGACTTCGCCGGCGGCGGTCAGCTGAAGGTTGGAGGGCTTTAGGTCACGGTGAAGAAGTCGAAGCGGGCGTCCATCCGGACCTTCTCGGGTATAGGCCACATGCAAAGCGCCGGCACACTCCGCCAGGATCTCCAATGCGGGCGCCAAGGGTATCGGTCCACTTGCCGCCACCAACGCCTTAAGATCCACACCCTCTACATACTCCATCACCACGGTCCAACGGCCGTCCAACTTCACCAGTCCATCCACCTGGACCACTGAACGATGCCGGATCAACCCCAGAACTCGGGCCTCATCTCGGAGGCGCCGCCCAACATCCGCAACGTCGGCCACCTCGCGGTTGAGCACCTTCAGCGCCACCTGCTTGGAGAATCCCCCTTCACCAAGCAGCTCCGCCTGATAAACCGTTCCAAAGCCACCTTTTCCAAGGGGGCGAACAATGCGGTACTGCCGACCTTCGTTCATCATCTGGCGAGTCTATCCCATTTTGGGGGGCAGTCAGGTTAACCTCTCCGCATGCTCGATCCGAACGACATCCTTCGCGCCTGGACTTGGAACCAAACGCCACGCCTGTCTCCCGCAGACAGCGGCCTCATCAACAAGAGTTGGATTATCTCCGACACTACAGGTGAGATCGGTGTGCTGCAGTGGCTGAACACCGGAGTCTTCTCCCCACGGGTTCACGAAGACATCGAGGCGGTCACCCAGCACCTCGCGTCCAAAGGACAGCCTACACCCCGACTTCTGCGAACAGCATCTGGCGAACTGTTCCATACTGACGCAGAACAACAAGTGTGGCGATGCTTGTCGTGGATCGGCGATCGCACGGTTCATAAGCTTCAAATCACCTCGGAAGCGTTTTCGGCCGGTGCCGCCGTCGCACGATTCCATGCGGGTCTCCAGGATTTGCACTGGGATTTTCGTAGCGTTCGCGGCCGATTTCACGACACGGCGGCCCACATGGATCGCCTGCGGCAAGCGCTCGCCGCGCACCCGACACACCGGCTCCATGCCCCCACATCACAGCTCGCAAACTCGATTCTCGCCGCATTCGCTGCATTGGCGCCGCCAGTTCCACTCCCTACCCGAATCGTCCATGGGGACCTAAAAATCAGCAACATTCGCTTTCAAGGCGATCAAGCGCTCGCGATCATCGATCTGGACACGCTCGCCCACGGTACGCTCGATGCCGAGCTTGGCGATGCCTTCCGATCTTGGTGCAACCCCGCCAGCGAAGATGAGCCCAACCCCACTTTTTCCCTCCCCATGCTGGAAGCGGGGTTCGCGGGTTATTTGGCCGGCGCCGAAACCGTAGATTTTCCGCTGACTCCCGATGAGAAATCGTCAGTCGTTGGCGGAACGCTAAGAATCACCTTGGAACTGGCTTCCCGGTTTGCGGCCGATGCTCTAGAGGAGCGCTACTTCGGGTTCAATCCCAAGTACGGAACCCGGGGAGACCACAACCTTCTGCGAGCCTCGGGCCAATTTGCACTTGTAAGTTCTATTTTAGAGCAGCGCCGCGACGCAGAGGCCATCGTGCATCGGCTTACATCGTGAGCAGCACGCCCTCTACCTGCTTCAATACGCCATAAACCTCAAGGACATCCTCGGCATTTTCCAGGTGAATCTGGACGTGCAAGGCCAAATACTTGCCTTGGGCGGAACGTCGCTCATCGACATGCACCACCTTGGACGCAGGCCCAGCTGCCGCGGTCATCGCCGACAATACCGAAGGTGCTTGTGGCGGATGAACCACCACCCGAAACTCGAATGGCCCGGGAAACGAATGCACGCTTCTCAGCAACGCGAGCGAATCGTCGCGATCCATCCACCCTCCTTCAAGATCTTCGCACAACCCACGCAGCACCGCCAGCAGATCCTGTAGGAACAAAACACGAGCCGGCGAATCGCAGATGCGCTAGAGCAGGAACGCCTCCCTCCAGCGCGGGTCGTATGCTGCCATCAAACGTACAAACCCCCAAAGACTCCCGTTGGGACTGTCACTCCTGCGGCGATTGCTGCCGGTTTTACGAACTCGGCCCCGTAGAGCCTGAGATCGTCAGGAAATTGCAGGAAAATCGGGTGGAAGAGGCCTGGAAACCCGCAACCGCGGGCTGGCTTGAAGAACGCACTAATCCTGCCGGAGAGGTAGCCTACTTCCTAAAACATCACGATGGGCACTGCGTATTCCTTCGGGACGACAACCTCTGCGCCATTCACGGGCTGTACGGCGCCGAAGCAAAACCCTCCTTCTGCCGGGAATATCCCCTCCACATCGTCGACGCCGGCGATACGAGCACGGTGATCGTCCGGGCTTCCTGCGGCGGATACCACAAGACTTATGAGAATGGACGCCTGCTTTCCGAGCATGCCGTGGACGTACTCGCACTGCCACGCACGCTCGCACGCCGCCGTTTCGAACCAGAGCAAATCGAGCTTCTTCCTGGGCTGACGATTTCCTTGTCTCGATGGTCCGAGATCGAAAGTTCTCTCATCGACATCGCAAATCAAAACCTTCCTGTCGACATAGCGCTCCTCACCATGCGGCAACGTGTGTTTGCGCATGCAGGGCAGCCGTTGCCAGCCTCCGACGCGAACCGTGCGCGACTCGCCGCCGGCGCCGTGCTGGAAGGCCTCCGCCGATTAATGGTAAAGGCGGTTGACGATGTGAACGCCGACCCCTTCCGACGAAAGTTCGCTGACCAAGCCCAGCAACTGTTGACCACGGGTCTTCAAAACCTCGCTCAACCCCGCAAGCTATCGCCCACCGGAAACCGTTACATGACCCAATTGCTGCGAAGCTTTCTGCTGGCCCGTGGCTGGCAGACCTTTGGCGGCGTCTGCGAGGGATTGGGACTGTTCTTGCTCCAATACCGGTTGGTAGTGGCGGCCTCTGCAGCAAGCGCCGATGACATTGGCGCCGATGGCGCCGGTCCCACCATGGTAACCTGGACCAGGATGACGGAAAATCGGGCTATTCTCGGCATTCTCAAAATGGCTCGCCCAGCCCTGATCGACCTTTTGCTCCTCACACCGGAGGTAACCGATGGCCCTCGATGATTTCGATCCGGACGCGCCCGCGAGCGGCGACGGCCTGTTTGGTCTTCCACATACCGAGGATCAAGCAGCGGTTGTGGTGATTCCCGTTCCATTCGAAGCGACCGCTTCCTACCGGCGCGGCACGCGGAATGCACCAAATGCGATTTTGTCCGCTTCCAAGCAGGTGGATCTCCACGATCTGGAGACGGGAGAACCCTGGCGAGCGGGGATCGCCATCCAATCGGAAGATCCTCGCTTCTCAGAGTGGAACGATCTCGCCGCTGCCGATGCCTTGGCGCTGATCGCCGAAGGCGGCGTGGATCCTTCCCACTCAGAACAGGTTGCACAGGCTGAGCGAGTGGACGCGGTCATGGAAAAAATGAACCAACTCGTCTACGAAAAAACCGCCGCTGTTCTTAAGAAAGGCAAGATCCCAGCGATCCTGGGTGGGGATCATTCCGTGCCCTTCGGCGCCATACGTGCCGCAGCGGAAAAGTACCCTGGATTGGGGATCCTTCACGTCGACGCCCACGCAGACCTTCGCAAGGCTTATGAGGGATTTACCTGGTCGCACGCCTCGATCCTCTACAACGTGCGCACCCGCATCCCAGGGCTCGGACACACGGTACAAGTCGGCATTCGCGACGTTGGCCAGCAAGAACGCCAGTTTTCTGAAGAGGACCTCGAGCTCACCACCTGGTTTCATCCCTTGGTCGCTTGGGAGCTCGCCGGCGGAGAAACCTGGTTGCGGCTCGTAAATCGGATGATCGCACCGTTGCCCGACACGGTCTGGGTAACTTTCGACATCGATGGCTTAGATCCCACCCTTTGCCCAAGCACCGGTACCCCTGTGCCCGGGGGGTTGTCCTGGAATGAAGCCCTCGTCCTCCTCAATGCTCTCGCACAAAGCGGACGAAAGATCATAGGCTTTGATCTCAACGAAGTGGCGCCCCACCCCGAAAACGAGTGGGACGCGATCGTCGGCGCGCGGCTTCTCTATAAACTCGCCGGATGGGCGATTCATACTCGGTGATTACATGAGTTGGCCTTCCCCTTTGATGTTGCTGCACCCCAGTCGTCCCTGGTCGGTCGACGCCAGCGCCATGTTCGTCGCGCCGGAGGATTTCGAAAACCTCCCTTGGGAGAGGGCATTTCGCGAGATGGCCGAACTGGAAGCCGGCGCCATCGCCAATGCGGACGAGCAGCGTCAAGTAGGACATTACTGGCTTCGATCGCCCGAACGCGCACCCACCATCGGTCAAGCCCGCGCGATCGGGGACACCAACGACGCCGTTCGTCAGTTTGCAGCTGCGATTCGCGAGGGGCGTGAAACCGCAGACGACGGACTCCCGTTCACCGAGGTTTTGCACATTGGCATCGGCGGCAGCGCGTTGGGCCCCCAGATGGTGATCGATGCTCTCGCTGAACCTTCGCGTGAGCGGGCATTGCGCGTCCATTTTCTTGATAACACCGATCCCGATGGGATCGGCCGAGTGCTTCGAAACATCGGCAACCGCCTCCGGCACACCCTAGCGGTGGTCGTCAGTAAGTCCGGCGGAACCACGGAAACCCGCAATGCGCAGTTGTTGTTCCAAAACGCCTGCAAATCAACGGGACTCGACGACGCCTCGCGATTGATCGCGATCACCGGCGAGGGTTCCGCCCTTCACAAGCAGGCCATCACCGGAAAATGGCGCAAGATCTTCCCCATGTGGGACTGGGTGGGAGGGCGCACTTCCGTCACGTCCGCTGTCGGCTTACTAACGGCCGAACTCGCAGGAGTTGACACCGGCGCACTGCTCACCGGCGCGCGCGACATGGACGACTGGACCCGAGACGACCGTTGGAACGCAAATCCTGCCGCCCTTTTGGCGGGATGTTGGTACTTGGCCGGTGGCGGACGCGGCGACCGCGCGATGGTGGTCCTGCCGTATTCCGACCGCTTGGTCCTGCTTTCCCGACACCTCCAGCAGCTCGTGATGGAGTCCATCGGAAAAACGCTCGACCGCAGCGGGAATTCCGTATTTCAGGGCCTAACCGTCTTCGGAAATAAGGGTTCCACCGATCAGCACGCCTATGTCCAACAGCTTCGAGACGGGCGAAATGACTTTTTCGTGAATTTCCTTCAGGTCTATTCCGACGGACTGGGCAGTCCTATGGAGGTTGAACCAGGCGTTCAAACGGGTGACCACCTCCAAGCGTTCCTGCTGGGCACGAGGCGCGCACTGCGGGAAAGCCAGCGTCCTTCGCTCACGGTCAGCCTCCCCGATGCCAGCGCCGAGTCTCTAGGCGCGTTGATCGCACTCTATGAGCGTGCGGTTGGACTGTATGCATCGCTCATCAACGTCAATGCCTACCACCAACCCGGAGTGGAAGCAGGAAAGAAGGCATCGGTGGCTGTTTTGGCTCTGTGGCCACAGATCGCAGGCCGGTTGCCGAGTACCGTGGACGCGATCGCCTCGGGCCTAAATCTGGACCCAGCGGAAGTATTCCATCTGCTAGAACACCGTGTTGCAACCGGCAAAGTACGCCGACGGGGCTCCTTAGCACGCGCCACCTACGAGAAGGTCGCGTGAGCGTACGTCGCGCCGGAGTTTTGCTCCATCCTACCTCTCTACCGGGGCCGTTTGGCATCGGAGAAATCGGCTCGCGGGCGTTTCCGTTCTTGGATTGGATGGAGGCGGCGGGTCAAACCCTTTGGCAGATGCTGCCCCTAGGACCCGTGGATGATTCCGGGTCTCCGTACGCTTCACCGTCGGCCTGCGCGCGAAACCCACTGTTGATCGGATTGGAGGATTTGGTCGACGACGGCCTATTGTCGTGGTCTGAGCTACCTCATCCCTTTGGCGACCGCGACCGCGTTCACTATCCCCTCGCGCGCCAGCAACGGATGCCCGCCCTGCTGTTGGCGGCGAGCCGTGTTCCTCAAGAAGAGCTTGTTTCCTACGCTTCGGTGCACCCCTGGGCCACAACCTGGTCGACTTTCGCCGCGATCGCCGAGCAACACGGTTCCAACTGGACGGAATGGCCGGAGGCGCTTCGGAACCGCACCGACCTCAGCGATTTCCTTGGGTCGAAATCGTACTACCAGCAAATGGCGCTTCAGTTCCTCTTCGATCGCCAATGGGCTCGACTGCGCCTGGAGGCGAAAAAGCGAGGGATCTCCCTCATCGGTGATATTCCCTTCTTTGTATCCTTGGAAGGCGCCGACGCCTGGAGCGCGCCGGAGTTGTTCCGATTGGACCCTCAAGGGCGACCGATCGTCGTTTCCGGCGTTCCACCCGATGCTTTTTCCGCAGATGGGCAACTCTGGGGCCACCCCTTGTACGATGAGGATGCCCATCGGAATCAGCGGTACGCTTGGTGGATCGAGCGGGTTCGCGCGAACCTTGAGCTGGTGGATGCCATCCGACTCGATCATTTTCGAGGGGTGGCCGCCTACTGGGAGGTCGAAGCCACCGCCGAGCACGCCCGAAACGGGCATTGGATACCGGGTCCCGGGCAACCGCTACTCGATGCCCTTCAAGCAGCGCTCGGCTCACTACCGTTCATCGCCGAGGATCTCGGGGTGATCACGCCCGATGTCGAGGCGCTTCGCGACCAAAACGCGCTTCCCGGCATGGCGATCCTTCAGTTCGGATTCGGAAATCCGCGTCGAACCACCAACTCTCACCTACCCCACAACCATCGTTCGCATCAGGTCGTCTACCCCGGAACCCACGACAATCCCACCGTTTGGGGTTGGTACACCGAAGCGGACGAACAAACCCAAGACCACGTTCGCCGGTATTTGTTGGTCGGCGGCCACGACATCGCCGGAGATCTCACCCGCGCCGCCTACCGCTCCGTCGCAGATACAGCAATTGTCGCCATGCAAGACCTGCTTTCGTTGGGACCTGCGGCAAGGATGAATGTCCCAGGTGAAACCGAAGGAAACTGGGCATGGCGGTTTCACGCCGACCACCTCAGACCCGAGATCGCCGCCCGATGGGCTGACCAAGCCCGCTTAACGGGACGCGCCCCCTACCCCGCTCGCGCTGGGATATAGTGCCTGCTCCGGAGGATTCCATGCCCCTCGTGTTCGCGTGGCTGCTGGCCTGCGATTTCGGTTTCACTCTCCCGTCCAGCGATCCGGCCCCAGAGGGACCTGCAAAGCCTGGAATGACGTTGCCGATCCGGTTCCGGAGGAACATCTTGCCGGGCGCGGTGAGTGGCCCTCCTCCCCCGGATGCGGGTATTCGCGCGGATCAATGCGAAGATATGCAAGACGGCGGCCCTCTCGCCGACGGGGAATGCCTGACCGCTCAAATTCACTGCGGTGAAACGGTTATCGGCCACACCCGCGGGGGAGTCAAGCGATACAATACTCGGTTCTACGAGGCTAATTTCTGTACGCCAGGGACCACCCAGCACGATGGCGGCGACGAACGCGTCTACCTCCTCGAACTCCCCGAGCCTCAAACCCGCGCGATTGTCTACCTGGATACCCCTTGCGGAAACCTCGATCTTGCCGCGTTAAAGCTAACTAATGACTCCTGCCCATCGGAGGGCCACATCCTGCCGCAGTGCGAAATGAACATTAAGCCCGGCAGCCAACGCGAAAAAGTCGACCTATGGAACAACGCTCCCACGCAATGGTGGCTGGTTGTGGAAGGCCAAGGCAATGAGGAAGGTGCCTTCGCCCTGACGGTTCAGTGTGAAGCATGGTAAAATCCCTTTTGACGATGGTTTTCCTCTCGCTCACAGCGTGCGCTGGCGGAAACGATGTGGTCGCTCCGACGCCCACCCCACCGCTCGCGGCCACGAATTCCCCACCGTTGAAGCCTGGAACGCTGATCAACCCCGGCGAAGTGACGATGCCGACGGCACCCGACACCAAGTTAGCGCCGGATCAATGCACCCAAGTCCCTACCAATGCCCCCGTAAACAACGGCTGCGAGACAGCCGTCTTGCACTGCGGCGAGAGCATCACGGGGCACACCCTGGGTGGGGTTAGCAAGTTTGACACTCGGTTTTATGAAAAGAACTTCTGCACTCCTGCCACGACCGATCACAACGGCGGCGAAGAACGTATCTACATCCTCGATCTTCCCGAACCGCAGACCCGAGCGATCGTATACCTCGATACCCCCTGCGGAAACCTCGATCTTGCGGCGTTCAAGGTCACCGGTTCACAAGCCTGTCCCAACGCCGACTCTCCCGTCGGTCAATGCGAAATGAATGTTAAACCTGGGATCACGCGAGAGAAGGTGGACCTTTGGAACAATGGCCCCACCCGCTGGTGGATCGTTGTCGAAGGTGAACGCGCGGAAGAAGGTGCGTTTGCGCTCACCGTTCAATGCGAGAAGTGGTAAAGTACTTTACTTCTTGCGCGGTTGAGAGGCGACGTATGCGAACGCCGGCGGCAGGTTCAGCCAGGCGATAGGCGTCTTTCGAACGCTGCCAAAATACCGATCCAGCATTTTCTTCAGCACATCGGCGCCCGGCAAAACCTGTGAATGAACGTAGGTAAACGTCACCAATTGCCCGTCCGGCTTCATGCAGGACACCACCGCGTCCAAAATCTGGTTCTGAACGTGATCGGGCCAGATCGTCCAAGGAAGACCGCTCACCACGCGATCTACCGCCGGATGTCCCCACTCCCGCAGGACTTCCGGCAGTTCATGCGCCAACCGCTGGCTGACCTCGATGTCGGGAAAACGCCTTCGAAGGCCTTCGGCCATCTCCGCGCCGGGTTCCAGTGCCAATAACGGCGCATGGGGGGCACGATTTCGGATGGCTTGGGTCAGCGAGCCGGTACCGGCCCCCAACTCCACCACCACATGATCGGGCTCGATCCCCACCTCACGGGCCATCATCTCGCCGAGCTGAGATCCGGAAGGAGCGATGGCTCCCATTTGGGTCGGCCGACGTGCAACATCGCGCAGGAACGCAAAAGCGGACATTCATCCCTCGATCGAGCATGGTTCGATGGCCCAGTCCCGACGACGGTCTAGTCCGGAATCAAAATAACCTTGCCAACGTTCTTTCGCTCCTGCAAGATCCGGTGTGCATCGCCGGCCTTGGAGAACGGCACCTCGGCGTGAACCATAGGGCGAACCTTCCCTTCTGACCAAAGCGCCAGGATCTCCCGTAACCAACCCACGATCCGGGGGCCCTCATGCCACATGTGCCCCATGTTAACGCCCATGACACCCTTGTTTTCGTTCATGAGCGAGATTGGGTTCATTTTCAGCCAAGGGACGGAAGCCAAATTTCGCATGACGGCTAAGACATTCCTTGTTTCTCCCGTCGAATTCGACGAGAACCCGAAGCAGATGAGCCGACCTCCGGGACGCAGAAGCCGTAACCCTTGCGTCCATGAGTCCCCACCGATCGGGTCAAGAATCAGGTCCAAGCCTGGTTGGTCCTTGAGGGACTGCTCTAGATCCTGTTTGTAGTCCACCACCTGATCGAAGCCGCGCTCTTTGAGAAAGGCATGTTTGCCTGGCGAGGCCGTCCCGATCGCATACGCTCCACGCCACTTGATCAGGTCTAACGCCGCCAAACCGACGCCACCGCCCGCCGAATGCACCAGAACCCGATCGCCCGCCCGAATGCGACCCATTTCCTCCAGCATCATCCAAGCGGTCGCATAAACCACCGGAATCGCAGCCCCGTGCACCG
Organism: Pseudomonadota bacterium; assembly: GCA_005797785.1. GTDB lineage: Bacteria > Myxococcota_A > UBA796 > UBA796 > SYKL01. The sequence goes on from SYKL01000251.1 coordinate 13,381, forward strand.
CGTCCAAGCCCGGCGGCCTCGGAATTGCCTGAAGATCGGGAACGACGATCATCGAAGAATAGCCGCCAAAGCGCGTCATCGCCATCACCGCCTGCCCAATGCGCGCGGCGTCCACGCCTTCGCCCACCGCATCGATCACGCCCGCCACCTCGTAGCCCACCACAAATGGGAGCGGTGGAGCATCAGGATACAAGCCTGTTCTCGCCTGAACGTCGGCAAAGTTCACACCCGCGGCCTCGACCTTGACCCGAACCTCGCCCGGCCCCGGCTGCGGATCCGCCGCTTCGCGAACCTCAAATACCGTGGGCGCTCCAAATCGCGGAATCCAAACCTGACGCATGCGACCTCCGACGGGCGCAAGGTACACACATTCCGGCGCTATGGAAGTTCAAGTTCGGTGAACTGATCAGGTTGGTGAAAGTCCGGCGCTGATCCTGGGAGAGGCGTCATCGACAGATACCGCCGAGCTTCGCCCACACCATGGATCGCGAAAGCGTTGATACGGTGAGGTCCTTCAGGGATCCACTCGGACGGTATGGTGCAGCGCCCGGTCCAACGGTCGCTGGATATCCTGGCTTGAAACGCCAAAGGCAGCTCTCGCTCCACGACTTGCCGAACCCCATTCAGCCTCAGCACCAACCAATGACCGTGCGGACCGAGCTCGATCTCGGTGTATTGCGGCTTTTCACCTGGTCCCACGATAAACAGCTCCACCACTTCATGGTCCCACAGGCCCCAACAGGAACCAGGAGGGACAGACGGGGGAGGATCCGCATAAAAAGGAGAATCCACCTCCAACAGCAGGCTCCCCTCGGACCGGCGAAGGCTAAGTTCTACCATTTCGCGCGGCGCGGGCTGTCCATTCCAAGTGTTTTCGATCCTTAGCTTCATGGAATGCTCCATTTTTCGTGCTTGCTCATTTGCGCAAATTTGTTCATTTGAGCATGTATAGTCAATATCACAAACAACCGTTCAGCACCATAAGCTCTGTTCCCCCTAGCTTATGTCAAAGTCTGCGCCAACCCAGCCACGACGTGCTAGAAACCCACAGGAGGGCGGTTTGGCCAAAAAACGTCCCGAGCTGGCGATTCTCGCCCGGGGTACGCGATGGGTGATCATCGCAAAACCCCCTCGCTTGCTGGTACATCGAAATGCCGAACACCCCAACGCGTACGCGGCGGTGCAGTGGCTTCGCAATCAACTCAAACAGTGGGTTTACCCTGTACATCGGCTCGACCATGCGGCGTCCGGGTGTCTATTATTCTCGTTGGAGCAGGACTATACGCGCGTGCTCCAAGCCGCCCTGACCGCAGAGACCTCACAGAAACGTTACCTCGCCTTTGTTCGCGGTGAACACCGACTCCCAAGCCCCTTGGAGATCGATCGTCCGATGATGGACGAAAACGGCGTGCTCAAAGAGGCATTCTCAACGGTGTACCGGCTAGGCGCCAGCGCCGACCCCCGATGTTCGCTGCTGCTGGTCCAACCGCGCACCGGCCGTTTTCATCAGGTTCGACGCCATGTTCGAGACCTCGGGCATCCGATTATCGGAGACACCAAACACGGCGACAGCAAGGTCAATCGGTGGTGGCGCGAGAATTACGGCATGCAACGCCTAGGATTGCACTGCCTCTCTCTCAACACCACCACCGAAGACGGAGAGGCGATCACCGCGAGCTGCCCCCTCTTCGACGATATGCAGCCTATTCTCGGTCAAATGCCATGGTGGGAAGAGGCATGCGAACGCCTTCCAGAACTTCGCACACCCTGCATTCACGATGCCCGAGATCCCAATTCGGAGGCCGCATGAACCTACGCGTACCGTGGTGGATCGCTCCGGCGCTCCTGGTCCTCATCGGCGTGGGTGTATGGGCCGCATCATTAGTCTTCTGGATGGACGCCGATCATCATGTGTGGATGTGGAACATCCGGCTCGATGGCACCTGCGCGATGATCACCATGACCGGTTACCCATGTCCAAACTGCGGAATGACTCGATCATGGATCTCCGCTGCGCGATTGCACCCTTTGTCCGCGCTCCATTACAATCCCGCAGGCTTTCTCCTGTTCATCGGATTCAGCACCACTGGAATTATTGGCCTCGTCCGTTTGCTCACGGGCAAGGCATCCAAATGGACTCCGACCGTACGCACGATCTTGTGGGCGGTTGGACTCTGGATGGCAGTCTACCTCGGTTCATGGTTCCTAAGGGTGGGGCTCCAGATCAACCCGCTCGAGCACCCTCAACACCCAACGCCATTGGAGAAATCCATCCCGTAGTGAATATTCTTCCAGACCGATCGTCTTAGCGGCCGTTGGGGGGAAGAATGCGAAATTGGCTCGTTGGACTGGGACTCGTGGCGCCCTCATTCGCATTTGGAGTCGACTACGGAGGCGTGGGTGTGAGTGTGGGCGGCAGTGTCGGCGTACCGATCACCGACCAAGCCCAGCTTCCCGATGGCTATGGCTGCGTTTCCGGCGTGGCCCAATTCGTGCGCCGCTCGTGGCGGGCGGGCGGCGAATTGGGTGTCTGCGGCAATCCCATCACTGGCAACGTCGTCACTGGGGGGTTGAGCCATGGTTTCACCAAGCATTTCGGCCCACTGTATCTCACGGGCTACAACACGCTGGGGCTCGGGTACTGGCAACACGACGGAGGACACGCCGACCAGGAAACCTTGCTTAGCACCTGGAGTCCACGCGAGCCCAGCTCGAATTTTCGGGCGTTCACGGCGTACATGAAGCCCCAAGTGGGAATCGGCTTCCCCCTACCGGGCGGAGCGATTGAGCTTTCTACCTACGCTTCCCTACACGCGCCGATTGCGCAGTGGATTCCATACGACACCGAGCCGGTTCGGGTGATTCCAGGCGGCGGGATCGAAGTTTCCTTCCTTTGGGGACAATTCCGTAAGATGCGTCCGCCGGAGCCATCCAACCCAAGCGTCGATAACCGAGCGCCACTGCCAGGAACGCAGCCGATGGAGGTCAACGACGTCCCGCCGCCGCCCAGCACCGCCGTGGAGACCGAGAAGGACGACCGTCCGCTGGCAATCCCCGCCGACAAACGCCGTTAGTGTCGCTCCAACCAGCGCATGCTGAAGACCTCGTCCTCAAGGTCCACCCCAAACTTGATTTCCGTAAACTCCAGAATGGTCTTGGTTCCTGACTGGAGCTGATCGGAGATTTCCATTTTTGTAGGGAAGTAACGACCATTTTCGAAGTTCTTCACTTCGGACATGGTCCATTTCTTCAGCAACATCCCCGATACCGCATACAATTCTTGTTTGGTGCTCACCCCATACTCTTGGTCGATCCAGGCAATTCGCTTGGGATAGGTCACGGTCGAATCCTTGGCGGTCATCTCCAATTTCCAGCACATCCGCCCGTTTCCACAGTCTTCGGAGCCGGTCACCACGGCGTTGTAGGCCGTTCGGAGATCACTCGCTGCCATCATATCTTCGTACGAAACGTCGCTTCCCATCATTCCTTGCCGCAACATGTGGCCAGAGATCTTCTGGGTCTTCTCCACGCTCGGCAGGTACATCCAAAGTTCTTCGCCTTTTCTCAGCATGCGGGTGCCCTGTTCGCGTGCGGGGGAGAGGTATTCGATCGCCGCCTGATCCTCGCCGCGACCGTAGGCGCGCATCTGAAATTCCCTGGTTCGACGTGCGCTCACGCTGGTCATCTTCACCGTCATCGAGCGCGTTTCGAAGGTCATGTTCTTGTCGATGCGCGCCAAAATCTCAGCCGCCGTCGGGGTTGGCGCCGCCTCCGCCACCGATTCTCCGCCGACCATCGCTACCGCGGAAAATATCGTTAATCCGTACACCATTGCCAGCCAACGCATGACTACCTCCGCGAACGCATCGCCGTAACCGGTTGAATAAGCGCGGCCCTAAAGGAAGGAGGAAAGCTACCTACCACGGCCATTCCCAGCCCCAAGCCAAAGGAGGTCCCCACCACCGACCACGACAGATCCGCAAACATTCGGCTGCGGATCGGCAAAGGCGTGTTCTGCGTGACCTGGTCACCCAGCTCCACCCCGTAGGTCTCCAAAAAGCCTGCGCCCACTGAGCCCAAAAGCACCCCCACCATTCCCCCAAGCGCCGCGATCGTCAGCGCCTCGATCACGAACAAAAACACGGCTCCACGCGAGGAAAGTCCCATCGCCCGCATCACGCCAATTTCGCCCGTTCGCTCTAACACCGACATCATCATCGTATTCCAAACGCCAAGTGCAGTAATAAATACGATAATTCCGGACAGCGTACCGCGAACCACATTGATCAGGTTCATCATGCCGGACCACGGATCGCGCTGAGACCAAGCTTGCACCAACAAGGATCCGCCAACACTTCGAACGCGTTCGGCCAAAGGCACCGCCGACGAGGGATCATCCCCGTATACCAACAATTCTGTCGCTCCCCCCTCGATGTCCACCATGTACTGAATCGGCTCCAGATTCATGAACACCTGTTGATCGATCAAAGCGTTGCCACCGGAAACGATACCGACAACAGTCCCCTTCACCGGAGACATGGAGCCATCCTGCGTCTGGCCCAGCAGCACCACCTCACTGCCCACCTTTGCATTCAGGCGATCCGAGAGCGTTTTTCCAAGAACCAAGTCGTCCTTTTCTTCCAGAAGTCGCCCATCAACCAGAAGTTTCCCAAGTTCAAGCCGTTTTTCATACCATTCCTTCGGCGCGCCCACTGCCAAGCCGAACACATCGCCGATCTCGTCTCCGACGGTCAAGGTCACACCGGTGATAATACGCGGATAAACATCGATCACGCCCGGTACCTCCCGAACCTTTTCGGAAAGCGGTCCAACGTCCGGGATGTATTCATACATAGGAAACAGGTCTTCGCGGGCGGCAAAATCCGGATCAACCAATCGGACGTCGCCCGTGGAGGCCGCGGCCAAGGAGAACATCTGCCCGAAAATCCCATTGATCCAGGCTAAACCCACCGTGAGCAAAGCGGTTCCAAACACCACCGTGCCCGCAGTCAGCAAGGTACGCTGGAAGTTGCGCGTCGCATTTCTTGCAGCCAACCGTAATAAGATCATGCGTCCGCCTTCACCGCGTCCGCGGGAGACATTCGTGAGGCAACAAAAGCCGGCCAAATGGATGCACCCACCGCCACAACGACGCCGAACAGGAACGACATCGCCATGGTCGGAATGTTGAACTGCAGATAGAGCATGGTGGCAACGGGTAGATTGGATGCCGTTTTTAGGGCGCTGGTCAGGTCAATCCCGTGCTTTGAATACCATGCCACCAAACCGCCACCCAGGGCGACCCCAAAAGCGCCGCCGATCACGCCCATAAATCCACCCTCCAACACAAAGAGCTGAATCACGCGGGCCCGCGTCATCCCGAGAGCCTGAAGCGTCCCAATTTCTCGGACGCGCTCATAGGCGGCCATCAGCACGGTGTTGGCGATGCCGGTAGCCGACATCCCCATCAGCATAAAGACGAGAATATCCAGCGCTTTCCGGCGAATATTCTGCAGAGCTAGCATGTCCTTCGTCTCATCGATCCAGGTGACCACTTCCAAGTCGGGCACCAAGGC
>SYKL01000252.1 GCA_005797785.1 Pseudomonadota bacterium
ACATTTTCGGGCATCGGTCTGAGCAGCATGCGCACTTGGGCAGAGATTCTGGGGCGCCGAGGAGTGGATATCCAATCCCTCGATTTGGTCACGCAGGGCCCCAGCGTTCCAAAGGACGCCGACGCTGTGTGGGTGGTCGGCCCGACCGCTCCGTTGTCACCCGGCGAAGATGAAGGATTACGTGCCTATTTAGAGGAAGGCGGCAGGATGGTGTTGTTGGTGGAGCCCGACGGCACTGTTCCCAGCTTCCTGGAAGGCGTTGGGATCACTGTACCAACCGGCAGAGTATCGGATGAACTCCAGTTTTTTCCACACGCCGACCGCCCGGTGCTCGAAAACCGCCCCCATGCCGTCTGGACGCGTGTACCCACGGACGTTCGCACCATGGTGTCGGGGGCAGGCGCATTATCGAACGTAGGCGGACGAGACACCCTCGTCGAGCCGATCCTCGGGACCCGCACCGCAGGCTGGCTAAACACAGACAACCAGCCCGGCTTTGACAAGTCCATCGATCGCCCAGGTCCCTGGGAGGTGATGGTCAGTGCGCGCTGGACCCGCCAAAAGCGCGAATCACGCCTGATTGTAGCGGCCGACGCGGATCTGTTCTCAGACGATCTGCTCGCAGAAGGTCCCGGAAACGCTCTTTTGTTGGATGGAATCGTGGAGTGGTTGTCCGATGACCCGCCTCCCCGCCCCTCTGACGAAAGCCGCGTTCCACTTCACCCCCTCGCTTTGTCCAATGCAAATCTCAGCCGATTAAAGCTCTTCTTTCTCGGGATCTGGCCGCTGATTCCAGCGCTGGTGGGGTTCTATGTTGGCTGGAGGCGCCGGTGAACACTTTCCAACGTTTTTCCGGCACCTTTGCCCTGGCCGGCGCTCTCTGCGTCGTGGTTGCCCTGGCTTGGCTGCGGCGCGAGCCTTCGGAGCCAGCACCCGATCAGGAGGTGTTCGCATTCGAAAAAGATACTTTGACCGATATCAAACTCGCTCGCGGCGACCTCCAACTCCACTTCACGCGAGTCGACGGCGAATGGGTGGTCGAAGGGCAGCGTTGGAAGCCAAACCGCGCCATGATGCGACGCATCGCCCACCAATTGCACGACTTGCAAGCCCGATCTGCCGTGGAAAATCCCGAGGCGATCGAGCGGTACGGGTTCAACACCCGAGTAGAACTGGGGTTGTCCGACGGTCAACGCCTGTCCTTCGACATCGGAAGCGCAAACCCGACCGGGGTGAGCTATTACATTCGTGACGTAGCAAATGACCAGATCTACCTTGTAAAAAAGGCGACGGTCGACTATTTTCTGTCCCCGCTGAGTGAATTTCGGGAACCGCGCCTCGTCCAACTGGCCGCCGAAGACGCCCGCTCCATCTCCGTCACCCTCCCCCAAGGTGGCTGGAAGATGGTCCAGGACGGCTCGGTTTGGCGAATGACCGAGCCGTTGGTGGGTATCGTCGATCCCGAAGCCGTGCGCACGGTTCTCGGCCGGCTCGGTTCCGCAAAAGCACTGTCCTACGAACAGGATCAGCCCGTCGACCTAGCCAAGTTTGGACTTGACGACCCCTGGGCGACCATCGAAGTGGACGCTGTATCCGGTCCGATCCACCTCTGGTTTGGCGCGCCCCCCCCCTCAGGCGACGGCTGGTATGCGATGCGAACGGAGGATGAAAGCGTGGTTACCGTTCGCGCCGACATCCTCGACCCCTTCCGCCAACCTCCCGCGCAAATGCTCGACACCCGAATGATCTGGAATGATCCAAAAGAATTGCAAGGGATGGAGGTCGCGCGAGCGGGATCGAGCGTGGTGCTTCAGCGTGGGCGGGACGGATGGCGCTGGGCGGATGGCAGTCTGTTTTCTGGGGTTACCGCCGAGAGAATCGCGGAGCGCGCCCTCGAGCTTCGGCGCCTCCAGCCTGCAACCGCCGGTCGCGGTGAAACCACCCTTAGGCTCATGTTCTCCAACGCCGAAGTGGTCATTCAGCTGGAAGAGCGCGATCAACAGGTGGTCGCATCGGTCGGCACGGACGCTGCGGTCGTGGACGGAGCGCTCTTCGCTGCGATCAACGACCTGTTTCGCGAGGCAAACCGCAAGGCCGAACGCGGCCCCTAGGAATTCGCGCCCAACACGAAGAACTGCACAAACACGCCCGCACAGGCCAAAAAGAGGTAGAAGGCCATCAACAGCGTGCCCAAAATGCCAAGGATTCTGCCGATCTTACCCTTGCTGTCCGCTTCCACGCCCTCAATCATGCAGGTGTTGAGGTAGTTGGTGCCCATCGTCCAGGCCACCGGACCAAGAATTTGGCAGCAGAGTAGGCTTAGAACACCGAGAATCAAAACGGTGGTCGCCTTGCTGTGATCGACGTTGTCGTTCATGGCCTCTCCGGAAAGCGTGAGCCGGCCTCACTATACGATCTGTGGGCGTTGTCCAGGGCCAATTCGATATGTTGTTGCACCTGCACCGCCTGGGCATAACCATTCAAAACCAGAAAATCCGTCCTTCGACCATAACTTTTCGAGCCCAACACATAAAATCCGGGTTCCGGATTTTGCAACAGATCGACGGATCCCATGGGGGCCGACAGGCAATCGGTGTTGCCAGAGCCCAAAAGGGCCGCCGCCAACCGCATCGGTCCCTCGGTGGCGTAGCACAGATGCACCTGAAGTTCCCGGAACAACGCCAGGTCCGGCTTTCGGCCCGTGCACACCGCCACCCAGTCAAACGGAATGTTCGTACCATCCTCAAGAATCGCCGTATGGTCGCCCTGCACCGATTCCAATCGTTCCAGGACGCCTCCCGGAATGAGCCTCACTCGAGAACTTTCGAGTGCCGCCGCGGCCTGCCTCCAAAGCACACGGCGCTCTGGCAAAGGGTCGTCCGAAGGCGACACAAAACCCGGCGTAGTATCTCGCGTAATCCAAGTGATTGCGGCACCTTCCGCCAACAGGCGAAGTACCTGCGAACAGGCCGAAGCGCCATCCCCGACCACCAACCACCTTCCCGGCCGCGGATCGCTCACCCCATACCGCAGAACGCCCTTTTGATGGAGCTCCGCTTCGCCGATCGCCGCCAACCCCCCCGGACCCGCCCGACCCGGTTCCGAAAGACCAGAGCAGTCCAGCACAATGTCTGCGACGGAATAAAATTGCGCACCGCGATGCGAAACCAGCAGTCTAAAAGCATCGTTCCATCGGTCCTTACTTCCGATCGCTGAACCTTTGGAATGGAAGGTGCGCGCCACTCCCAACACGCGGTGATCTTCTTTGACACCCAGTTTCCGTCCAAGCGGAATCAGGTATTGCGCCGCCCACTCCTCTCCAGTAGGGCACTCATTTGCCGGAAGTGACGGTTGGCCAAGAAATGCCATCGCTTCGCGCGAGACATTCATCGACCAAGGCGTGAACATCCGCACCTTTCCCCAACTTTGGACCTGGGCACCCACGGACTGACATTCAAAAATCTGAACTTCATGGCCCGCATTACGCGCCTGTAACGCAGCTTCCAGGCCGACGGGACCAGCGCCAACCACCGCTACCCGCATCGACACCCCCCCAGCAGAAGGCTAACCGCTCCGCGGAGGGCGAGGTTTGCGCGTTCTTGGGATCGAAACCAGCTGCGACGAAACCGCCGCTGCCGTCGTCGGCGTTACGGTCGAGTCCGACGTGGTATTTTCCCAGTTGGTTCATGAAGAGTTCGGCGGCGTTGTACCCGAGCTCGCTGCCCGAGCCCACATCGAAAAGCTCCCCTCGATTGTCGCAAAAGCGCTTTCCGACGCGGGGATGGACCGGCCCGACGCCGTTGCGGCCACCGCCGGACCCGGCCTGATTGGCGCCGTCCTGGTCGGGTTGTCGATGGCAAAGTCCCTCGCCGCCGCCTGGAACGTGCCGTTTATCGGCGTCAATCACCTGGAAGGACATCTGCTGGCGCCCCTTCTGGAACATCCCGCGCCCGAATGGCCTTTTCTCGCCCTGGTGGTGAGCGGCGGGCACACCACCCTGTATGATTGCCGCTCGCTCGGCGATTATCGCGTGGTCGGCGAAACGCTCGACGACGCTGCCGGGGAAGCATTCGATAAGGTCGCGAAGATCCTGGGACTTGGGTATCCCGGCGGTCCTATCGTGGACCGCACCGCCATCGGCGGAAATGCGTCCAACGTCAAGTTTCCACGGCCGCTTCCGGGCGAGTTCGATTTTTCGTTCTCAGGATTGAAGACGGCGGTGCGTTCCCACGTCCAACGGGCCGACCGCGGAACGGACGCAGATGTGTGCGCATCGTTCCAAACGGCCGTTGTTGACTGCCTGATTGACCGGGTCGCCAAAGCGGGGCGCACCCTGGGGCGCACCCAGGTGGCCCTCTCCGGAGGCGTGGCGGCCAACAGTGAGCTTCGACGCCGCATGTCCGAGAGTGGACTTAGCGTGTTCGTACCTCCACGCCATCGCTGCACGGACAATGCCGCGATGATCGCACATGCTGGGCGATTGCATTTGCTTGCTGGCCGGCGGGACGACTGGACGGTGCGTGCGCGCCCCTCCTGGTCGGTGGAGAACCCATGATCGATTACCAAGATCCCAAAGCCCTTTTACGGACATTGGAACAGCGGGCCCGCCGTCGATTTGGGCAGCATTTTCTCACGCGACCGGATTTGGTCGAGCGCATGGTCGAACGCGCAGGTGTGACCCGCGGGAGCCGAGTCGTTGAAATAGGTCCTGGTTTAGGGATTTTGACGCAGGCATTGGTGACCGCAGGGGCCGAGGTAACCGCGGTGGAGGTCGACCGCGATCTTGCAGAGCACATTCGTGGCCACTTTTCCCAAGTTCAATTGGTCGAGCAGGACGCCACCCGCGTCGATTGGGCCGCCCTCTGTCCTGGCGAGGGTTGGCGTGTGGTCGCCAATCTCCCATACAATGTCGGTACAAACCTAATTGTGGAGCTGCTCCGCCACAGCCTTCGGTTCACCTCCGTGACCGTCATGCTTCAAAAAGAGGTGGTGAAACGTTTTTTGGCAGAAGCCGGCTCGGACGCCTATGGTTCGTTGTCCGTGTACGTTCAAAGCCGGGCCCGCGGCTATTGGTTGTTCGAGGTACCGCCCGGCTGCTTTTATCCGCCACCCAAGGTCGATTCCGTCGTGGTTCGGCTGGAGCCCCTACCGGAACCCTTGGTGGGTCCCGCTGGCGAAGACAACTTTGATCGGGTGGTTCGAGCGGCATTTGCGCAACGCCGGAAAACGATCACCAACAGCCTGACCACCGTCTATGAACGCGACACGGTATTGCAAGCGCTTCAGAGTGTAGGAATTTCGCCAACGATTCGCGCCGAGATGCTCGAAATCGAGGCCTTTCGAGCGCTGGCCGCCGCATTGCATCCAGCGGGCCGAGGCGAATCGAGTTAAATGGCTTAATCGGGTGCGGAGGGGTCGTTTTGCGCGTTATCTCTTGTGGTATCACCGACGTCGGCCTAAAACGCGGTCATAACGAAGACAATTACCTCATTAATGAGGAACTCAACCTCTTCGTGGTCGCCGACGGCATGGGAGGCCACGCCGGTGGAGAATACGCCTCCGCCATCTGCGTGAATACCGTGGAAGAGGTCGTTACCTCCTTGGAATTGAATGGTCAGGTGGAGGATAGCGACGACCCGGTGGAGGTCGCTCGCGAAAAACTTCGCTACGCAATTCAGCTGGCCGGACGCCGTATTCACGAAAAAGCGAATCAGATGCCTGAGTACAACAGCATGGGCACCACGGTGGTGGTGATCCTGCTGGACGCCGGCAATGCGGTGATCGCCCACGTCGGCGATAGTCGCGTATATATGCTGAGAGATGGAAAGGCCGAACAGCTGACCGACGACCATAGCTTGGTTTACCAAAAGGTGAAAGAAGGCCTCATCACCGCGGAACAAGCCAAAACGCACCGCATGCGCAATGTGATCACCCGATCGCTCGGCTATTTGGAAGACGTCGAAGTGGACGTGCAAGTGCGCGCTGTGCGACGTGGGGACCGGTTTTTGCTTTGTTCCGACGGCCTGTGCGGACACCTGGAACTGGAAGAAATCGGCGAGCTGATGGCCCGCCTCGGACCTCAAGATGCTGCCCGTCGAATGGTGGATTTGGCCTGCGAGCGCGGCGGCGAAGACAACATTACCGCGGTGATCGCGGCGGTCGAGGACGTCTAGTGTCGCTTCCGGTCGCTCGTGATCCCAGGATGGACCGAGCAGAACCCTCGCCCGAGCCTTACTGGACTCTGATGATCGTTCCGAGCTCCGGGGCGCGATCCTCGGAAGTCCGTATTTTCCGTCACCATCTGGTATGGACGCGGACCGCCGTCATTGCCGCGATGATCGCTGGGGTGGTATTGCTCGCTGTCGTCGGCGTCATGTTCCCTCGAAACCAGGCTTATTCCGGCCTTGTGGAGGAAAACCTCGAGCTCAAACTCCGATTGCAACAGATCGACACCCAAATGACGGAGGTCAATCGCATCTTATTGCGCCTTCGCCTGTACGACGCCGAGTGGAAATCGTTGGCGACCCCGGAAGGAGACCACGGTCCGATCGACGACGGCACCTGGGCCAACGAAGCTTTCGTGGCCGAAGGTCACCCGATGGAGTTTGACGACGGCTCGGGCGAAGAGATTCAAGGCGTCGCCGAATGGGGCGATTCCGTCCTTGCACGCACCGAATTGTTCATGAAGGAGTTTTCCGTCACCGAAGCCAACCTCAACACCTTGCTCGGCGATCTCAGCGATTGGCGGGCGATCGATCAGGCACTACCTTCCACTTGGCCGACAAAGGGAATGCTCTCTTCCGGATTTGGATGGCGCCGCGATCCTTTCGGTCGTCGGCTGAAATTTCACTCGGGACTGGATATTTCCAACGACCGCGGCACCCCCATCCGGGCCGCGGCCGACGGAGTGGTAGCCCGCGCCGAATGGTCGAACGGCTATGGGCAAATGGTCGTGATCGACCACGGTTTCGGCGTTTCAACGTTGTACGGACACTGCGCCGTTCTCAAAGTAACACCCGGCCAAAAGGTCTCCGCTGGAGATTTGGTCGCCCGAATGGGTAGTACCGGCCGCAGCACCGGACCTCACCTACATTTTGAAATTCGGTTGGACGGACATCCGGTAGATCCAATGGATTATATGCCAAGGCGCCGGGCTTTGGAGTAGGGCGTTTCCCCCTTGCCGTTCCTGCGTTAGTGTGCATTTTGTGCTGTTTGTCGGCGTCCGGGCCACTGTGACCCGGCGTGCTTTCAGCGCCTCGTGCACAGTGTAGGAACGTCCAGATGTTCGACGGAATGGCTCGCATCGCAAAGAAGGTGTTCGGCGACGCGAATGACCGGGAGATCAAGAGGATCCGCCCGTTGGTAGTGCGCATCAATGAGCTTGAGTCCAAATATGAGGGTTGGTCCCAGGCACAGCTGGTGGCCAAAACGGCCGAGTTCAAGGAGCAGGTTGAGCGCGGTATGAAGATCGACGATCTGATTCCCGATGCCTTTGCCGTCGGAAGAAAAGCATCCAAGCAGATTCTCGGCATGCGGCATTTTGATTGTCAGCTCATCGGAGGATTGGTCATTCATCGCGGCAAGATCGCCGAAATGAAGACCGGCGAAGGGAAAACCCTGGTAGGAACTCTGCCTACCTACTTGAACGCGCTGGAAGGCAAGGGCGTTCACGTC
>SYKL01000253.1 GCA_005797785.1 Pseudomonadota bacterium
AAGGGCGACGGGATCGATCAAGACTGCGACGGCGTTGACGGAAGCGCGAACGCGGACTCCGACGCGGATGGATGGCCTGCAAGCCAGGATTGCAACGACCAGGATGGTGCGATCCATCCTGGCGCTCTGGAGATCCTCGACAACTCGGTCGATGAAAATTGCGACGGCGATGTTTCGAACACCGGCGACGACAACGACGGCGATGGCGCTATGCTTCCCGATGATTGTAACGACAATGATCCAGAAGTTTATCCGGGTGCTTTCGACGAGCCCGGCGACGGGATCGACCAGGACTGCGACGGTGTGGACGAGATGCCCTAGAGCGTTTCGTGAGCACGGTCAGATGGTAAGCTTACTTGACCAGTTGGGTCATAGCCACGCGTGAAAGCAGGCGAGATTTGTGGATGTACCATCGAGGTTTACTTCTAGGGGGTAGGCACGCGTGGGGGATTGCGACCAGGCCATGGGCAACGAAAACGTAAGCTGAGGCGTGGATTCTCCGTCGGGGGCGGCGTCCTCATTGCCCGGACAGATCAACTGGTCCCCGGAGGGGAAACACACCCCGCGAGCGTCCGAGGAGGCTTGGTCCGACCAGGATAGAATGTCGTAGGTCGCGGTGTTTTCGGCCTGTTCCACCTGGAGAACCGCCTGGCGGTGGGGCAACGAGCAGATCAGGGTGGCGTGGCCTGGGTGGGGTTGTTTGACGTGCCGCACCATGGGGAGACAGGTCATGGTAGTCGTGACGCCGGCCGCCGTGAAGGTCAGTTCGGTCGGTGCTGGATCGTAGAGATCCCACGTGCCCAATAACGTTCGCCCGTCGTCCAAGGTGCCGGAAAAGTCCCCGTGGCCTTGGCCGTTGGTGAAGGGGACCGAGGCGACGAAAGCGGAGGGATCGCCGGCCGCCCATTCCAGGTGCACGCCGTCGCCCAAGCGTCGGAACATCGCGTAGGTTTCGCCGGTTTGGCAGAATGCGAGTTCCAGTGGAGCGCCGCCCGATTCGTCGGAACTCTTGAGCGCCACCCAATGGTTGATCTCCTTTTGACCGTCCTCCATCGCTTGAAGTTCGGACGATTCTTGCTGGCTGAGCGTGGCATTGGTGGCGCAGGCGAACAGGGAAAACAGTAGCATGGGGGACTCCAAGGCTGGGATGGGTAGAATCTGTGCGTGCGGTGGATCGGTGGTGACATATAGTAAACACACTTTACTATATGCGGCCGAGGGTTAACCCCGTTCGAAAGCGAAGCTCGACTCGTAGGTGTCGGCCAGGCACAGCCATTGGTCGTCTACGAGCTGGCAAGCCATCGCCGGGATGGGAGGTTCGCCGTCCGGTTCGTTCGACCCGGTGAACGTCACTGCATAGGCGTCGCCGACCGCTTCCACCTCGCCTTCCATCACGATGGAATGGAAGTAGCCGCCTTCGATCTGCATGCCGGCGGCGCCTTCCACTCCCCCATTCGTTGAAACGGTGAGATCAAACCACTGAACGCAGGTGGAGTGCGGTGTGCACACGTCGCCATCGGGGTTAAAAGTCCAATCCCCGGCGAGGTCGTCGAGAGACGCCAGCGCTGTGTCGATGCGCTCGGTATCCGTTTCAGCGGTGGAGTCGCCGCCGTCGGAGTCGCCGCCCGCGCAGGCCGCAAAAAAGAGGAATACAAATGGTATGTTTCGCATGATGTGTCTACCTTCCTCCCGAAAACACGTGCATACTGACGAGGCCGGGAAACATCGTCTCCGGCGAGATACCCGGGGAACGATGTTCCAAAATGCGCACATGTTGTCAGAGCGACAGGCCGGCATAGGGATGCTTCGTTGAAGACTTTTTCGGGTCGTCTGTCATTCGCGGACCGGAGCGTCGACCCCGCGACCGGAGAAATTTGGTTGCATGGGGGCGGCCTCGGCGAACGCTTGACGCCAAAGGACCGCGATTGTTTGAGGTTTTTGGCCGAACGGGCCGACCACGTGGTCTCCCGGGATGAGTTGATGGAAGGGGTATGGGGCTTTGACGGCGGCGCCGACAACCGGAGGGTGTTTTCGACCATTCGTCGCCTCCGAACCAAGATTGAGCCGGATCCAGCGAACCCCCGCTACCTGATCTCGGAATATGGTGATGGGTATCGGCTGTTCAGTTCTCCGCTTTCGGACTTGGTATCGGAGGCTCAGGGCTCCCGTCTCGCACCCCTCGCGGTGTTTGCGTGTCCGTTTACTTTGGCGGAGGCCTCCGCGATTCTTCCCGATCGGGAGGCGTTGGAAGCGGAGCTGCAAAGCTTGTTTGGTGCACCGGCGCCCTCCAACAGGGGGCCGATGTTTCCGGCGCTCCCGGAGGCCGAAAGGGCGGCGCTGTTGAAAGCCATGCCCTCTTCCACTAAGAAACGGGCATGGAAAGCCTGGGAGCAGCTGCGGGAAGGCCAGATGCTTCGGGATTTGGAGGTGTCGGACGTGGCTGCGGTTCGAGACCGACGGATTGAGATTGAGCCTGATTTGCGTGCTTTGGCGGAGAGAGGGGCCCCCGCGGCGGCCGTCTTAGCGGTCGAAGCACTCCGAGGCGTGGGGTTTCATCAAGGTCGAACCGATCTTTTACCGCTGCTGATCTCGGTGGCAGACCGGACCACGGGCGCCTATGCGCTGCGGGCGTTGCTGGTCGCGATTGCGAGCGCCCGCTCTGAGCCCGAGCAGGCGTTGGGGTTGGTTTCTCGTGCGGAAGTGCTCGCGAAGCGCTTGGGCACCGCACACCAGCGGCGTGAGCTAGCGTTGAATGCGGCAAAGGTGTTGATCTCATTGAATCGTTGCGAGGAAGCGGAGCGGCTCGTGGAGCCCTGGGCGCGAGGGGCCGACGCGGGGCGGGAAGTCTTGTATATGTATGCCTGGATTCTCGTGCATTCGGGCCGGTCGCAGGATGCGCTCCCGTGGGCGTGGGCGGCGTTGGCCGCGGCGGAGAATACGAGGCAATCGGTGGGTTATACCCGAACTCTGGTCTCCTCGGCACTCGCATCGGCCGGCGACGCTGAGGCGGCGTATGTGCAGGCGCGCCTCGCCCATCAGGAGTGCGAGCTTGAGGCATCGCCATACCTTCGGTATGTAGCGGCCTTGCGCTGGATGATGGCCGCGGCGGGTTTGGGCCGGTGGCCGGAAGCGGAAGCGCTCCTTCGCGAAAATCGGCGTCGTATTGAGTTGCCGGCCGCAATGGAGTTGATGAACATGGATGAAGCCTTGATGTTGGCGGCCCGTGGCCGATGGATGGCGCTTCGGGAGCTGTTGGCGGCCACGAGGGACTCCCTTTCTGGCCGGGAAAATGGTGTTCCGCTGCTGTTTATCGAAGGCGTGAGCGAGTTCGCCACCGGCCAAAAAGGACCGGCATGGGTGCAGTTGCCGAGTGCGGGTGCGGTGTCCTCCGGCTGGGGCCGTGCCTGCGGTTGGTTGAACGCGATCGGCGCACTCTTCTGGAAGGAGCGGGCCGTTCCTCCGAGCCGTCCGCCTGCTGACGCCTCGCTTGTCGCCCTTTCGCAGCTGTTCGAAGCACTGAAGACCGGCGCTTCGCCTCCAGAAACGATGGATCTCGTTGCTCTTTCCGTGACGAACGCGGTGTTGGCCGCCACCCAGAAAAAGTAAATTGCTTTACCATCGCGACATGACCTACCGCGATCGAAATGTCGCGCTTCGGCGTCCGCCGTGCTTCCGCCCACCGATCAACGCCACGTTTGGGCTTGGCACGGCCCGTGCAAACTGCGAGTGCGGGAGGCGACGATGAAACGTCTGTGGTTGGTGGCGGTGTTGGCAGGTTGTGTGGAGCAGGCGGAGAACCGATCGAGCTTGGATGAAGCTCGTGAACGGTGGGACTCCGCGGGCCTCGACAACTATGTGTACACCTTCGCCAACCAGTGCGAATGCGACGGTCCCTATGAGTTTACCGTGACGGTCATCAACGGTGAGGTCGATCAGGTCGACTACGAACCTTCGGAATACGATTCCCAAGAGGCCATCGATGCCGCGGGCAAGACGATCGAGGACTGGTTTTCCGAAATCGAGGAGGCCTTGGCGGCTAACCCGGATGATACCTCGATCGCCTACGATGGCGAATTTGGCTACCCGACGGACATCTCGGTGGACTACGATCGCGGGATGGCGGACGAGGAGTGGAATTCGACCTTGTCAGCGTTTGAAGTGATCAACGTTGAAGAGTAGATGGTAAACCACTTTATCATCTGGGTGTCCAGCGGCATGTAAGGCGAGCGGCGCTTCATGTAAGGTCCCGAGCCTCCAGAATTCGGTACAACCTGTGTACCCACTCTGGAGGCTCTATGTTGATTTCAATGTTGATGGCTTTGAATACCGCTTCTGCTTACCCCACGTTTGCCGACAGCGGTTTTGTGGTCGTCCCGACAGCGGGCACCTATACCGAGGGCGGGGTTGGCGCTCCAACCGTCGCTTACGACACCGTCAACGGCGAATATGTGATGTACTTCGAGTACAAGATCAATGCGCTTCCTTCGACCTGCGCGACGGCTTACGGCATTGGTCGGGCGACTTCGGTCGATGGACTCACCTGGGTGAAGGACGCCAGCCCGGTGATCACGCCGGATCCGGCGAACTCCCTCGCGAAAGACCATTGCGTGGTTTCACAGCCGGCGGTGGTGTACGACGAAGACACCGGCGTCTGGCACATGCTGTACGGCATCGCAGGAAAGAAGGCTTCCGCCGCGGCGACCACGAATACCGACTACGGGATCGCGTACGCCACCAGCACCGATGGGGTCACCTTTACCGAAGTGAACTTTCCCGCCATTCCCAAGACGGGCACCAAGGCCCCCAGTATGGCTTCGGCGGTGATTTTCGACGATACGCTGGTGGTGGTGTATGTCGACTACCCCAACCTCAAGCAGGCAGAAATGCCCCTGTCGACGGGTGTATGGACGTACGGCAACGCGGCGGTCGACAAGACCAAGCTCACCTGGACCAGCCTGTGGGCGTTTTCGCCAGCTCTGGTCTGCGACGGTCTGCTCGATAATCATGGTTGGCCCGATAACCACGGCGTACAGTACGCCATGCTGTTTGGCGGTGACACCACGACCGGCACTCGCTCCCTCGGTTTTGGCGGCTCCCCCGATGCCAATACGTGGTTTGTTGGCTTAGATTTGGTGTCCTCACCGGCCGGCAGCCTGAACCACTGGGACATTCTGCAGGCGGACGGCGACTACCTGATGTGGTACTCTAAGGATTATACGGCTACCACCAAGGGAATTGGCCTTGCGCACGCGGACGAAGACGGCAGCGGCGGCTGGAACACCGCATCCAACAAATACTGTCCGTTGAACTAGCCTTCTGGGCGCGACGGCTCCGCCGTCGGCACTTGCGGGGCTCGGCCCTGCGGCCTCGGTCGCTTCGCGACCCGCTTTGCGGCCCCTCCAGCGCCTCGCGCGTTGGAGGGCTTCCGCTTTTGGATCGACCGACGGGAGGCGACCCTCCATTGAAAAATGTTGTTTGTGTCATTATTGACGAACATGTCATTGAAGAATAGACGGGCCCGCATCGGGAGGCTCGATGTTCAAACCTGTGGCGGTGTTGGGTGGGTGCTTGGTATCGTGTGTTGCGATGGGTTTTCCGGTCGTTTCGGGGAGCGTGGCCGGAAAGGTGACCTCCGCTGGCAACCTCGTCGGCGGGGTC
Source organism: Pseudomonadota bacterium (assembly GCA_005797785.1). Classification (GTDB taxonomy): domain Bacteria; phylum Myxococcota_A; class UBA796; order UBA796; genus SYKL01. The sequence goes on from SYKL01000253.1 coordinate 5,659, forward strand.
AACATCGAGGCGTCGGATCGGATCGGCGAGAAACAAACGACGGAATCGAGTGCCTGGCCGTACAACGGGGGCTACAACTATTCGTTTGCGAGCATGGACCCGGGGTGGACAGGATTCCTGCTGTCAAAACCTGGGTACGACCCATATTATGCCTACCGGTATGTGACGCCGAACGACACCTGCAAGAGCAGTCTGGCCAATGGCGCTTGGGTTTCGTGCGATTTGCAGAATTTTCCGTTGCGCCAGAACTCTGATTTGTATTTGTTGGCTCCCGATCTCGTGTTGGACGATTGGGCGGTCGCCGATCGATCGGTGGAGTGCGCGCGGTTTCCAGACGGTGCCCGCTCGTATTTGCGTGTGGCGATGAACATCGCCAATGTCGGTAATGGTCCCCTGGAGATGCAGCCGGTGGATGACACTACCTCGGTGCAGACGCTCTATGTGAAGGATGGCCTCGGAGCCTACGAATACCCCATCGATGAAGCGATTCTGTGGGACGATTTTCACGATCACTACCACTATCAGCGGTTGGCCTCCATGCAGTTGAAACAGATGCGGCTGGGTACGATCGTCGCTGAAAGCCACAAAGTGAGCTACTGCGCCTACGATTATTCATTCTTTGACGGCGCGGCGAACAGCGTTTTCGCGGCGCTGTACCCCTGGATCCAGTGGAATGGGTACGTGGGTTGCGACGACGGCCGAATGGGACTGACGCCGGGGTTCTCGGACCTTTACGCGGCTCGAATTCCCGGACAATTCATCGAAATCACCCATGTGACGCCGGGGACGTACTACCTGCAGCAGACGGTGAACCTCGATAATCTGATCGTAGAGTCGGACTACTCCAACAATCAGATCTCAGTGCCGGTTTACGTCGACCGAAATGCCTGCGACCATCGGATTGATTGCCGGTCGCCTCTGAGCAGCACCTACGGCGCCAACTGCGACGAATACCTGAACCCGGACTACCACTGAGTACCGATCGTTGTTCCTGCCGGGATCGTGAACTAGTCAACCCGCCTGACTAACTCGCCGTGATCCAC
>SYKL01000254.1 GCA_005797785.1 Pseudomonadota bacterium
CTGGAGCGGCGTCAGCAGTCCTGAGTCTGATCAGCGGATTGCTGCTGTTCCGCCGACGTAAGTAGTCAAGCGATTGACCATCCCGGTCAACGAAATGGTCAACTACTTTACAATCCGGAGATCCCCATCTCGCCGGTGGGGTGTATCCAAAATGTAAATACAAAGGGGTCTTTGTTTCGTTCGTTGGTGAAGTAGACGTGTTCGCCGGACACCTTCGCGGTGAAGGTTCCTTGCTCGGTGGACGCGCGTTCCAAGCACACCGTGCTTTCCACATGCCAACGGGTGCGCACGATCTCGGCGGTGACCAGGAATTCTAGAAGTTGTTCGCCAGGGATCTTCATCCCCTCGGGAGTGAGGGTTCCGATGGTCTTTTGCTCTTTGGCCTGCACGCGGTTGACGTCCACAGCGGACAGGTCACCAAACCACCGTTGGTCCACGCCTGCGGTATTTCGATCGTCCGAAAACACCAGCCACGGTTGATTTTCGGTGGCGAACTTTCGGGTCACCTCCACCGGCGCCAACGCAGGGCTGGTGGCGATCGCGGGGAACTGTTCCGGAAAATCGGACCAGGGTGTCTTCGAAGTAGAGCGTTGCTCCTGAAGAACGGAGCCGCCCGCCGGGATCTCCCAGGTGGCAAGACATTGGGTAGGTTTCTTCATGGACGTCGCCAGGGCGAGGGGAAGCAGAAACAGGAGTTGCATGCCGACATTGTACACCCAATGAACGGATAGCGATGCACTTTGGTACACAATGGGGGTTGTAGTCGATTGTTATTTGCAACCGGCAAAATCTCAGGTATAGGGCGGCGGGCCTCCTATGGGGCATCTGTTCTGGAGCAATCTTGTCTCGCACGATCGTTGGCTATCTTTCTTGTTTGGCGATGTTCGGCTGTGCAACCCAGGGGGAGTTGACCCTCGAGTCCGATGCATCGGTGGAAGCCGAGGAAGTTGCACCGGAACTTGCCGCCGAGCAGGTCATCAACGTTGACGGCACCTATGAGAACGGCAAGCACATCCTCGGGGTGGCGGCGGATGACGGGCGCAACTCCTCGCAGGGGCCGTTGGCTTCGGGCATGGCTTCCACCCATCGCGTCTGGGAAGTGACCCGCGAATGGACGGATGAAGACAATGCGGCGGGCATGGCGTGGCCTGCAAACAGCGGTTTGAACTGGGAAGAGAAGTACAGCGCTTGGGTCGATTCGTTGGTGAAGACCGAAGCCGAAAATGGTCACGATACAGTCGAAATCGTTACCCCTTGGGGGCGCGAACTGCCAGGCCCCCGGCTGGAATGCAGCGAAATGGGCATGTTCATGCGCGCGCTGTTCGCGAGCTGGTACAACCTCCCGTTCTATATGACCGCGACCGGCGGCAGCGGGACCGTTCACTACGGGCACTTTGGGATTGTGGACAACAACGGTGTTCGCGTTTCCGGGACATCGAACTACCGATCCGCGTACACTGACTACACCTCAAGCATGAGCGGCCAAAGCAATTCGCAGATCCTGGCGAACTGGCCGGATGACACGGTTCTCGAAGGCAAGAGCCTGGTGAACGCGCATGAGGATGCCGTTGAGTTTCTGGGCGCCAATGCGTATTTTGGTGCGTATGTCGACGAGATGGTGCTAAATAAGCGCGCCGGCTACTTCTTGATCAAATTGCTCGAGGACTTTGGTTCGATCCACTTTGCCAGCGATCGCAATTTGTGGAACATCGAAGCCGAAGCGATCCGCCCCGGCGACATCATGCTGCACCGTTGGCAGCCCTCCGGCATCGGCCACGTGATGGTGATCAAGGAAGTCAACGAACTTCCAGGTGGTAACAGCGATGTGGCGATCACCTATGGCAGCATGCCGCGCATTCAACCGGTGTGGTACGACACGGCGATCGCGAAGTCCTATTTCACCAGTGACTACGCCGGGAGTGCGGAAATGGGCCCGACCAATGTGGCCTACAGTCACTACGGTGGTGGCGCCAAACGGTGGCGAACCGCCAAATTGAGCGGCAGCTACTGGACGAACACGGTGACCTCGGACGATTTGGACGTGTGGATTTCGCCGACCGACTACGCCACGCTCGAAGCGCGCGTCGCCACCTTCGAAGAGATCATCGGTGAGATGACGCCGGAAGAAACTCGCGATGCCTTGCTTGAGCAGATCGAGATGGCCCGCACCAATCTGGAAGGCAAGCCCGCTTCTTGCTCGAACCGTGAGCGGCGTGAGCAGGCGTTCGAAGACCTGTATGAGGTGATGGAGACGGAGTTCGGCTGGTCGCGCCAGAAGACGGACGAGACCTATCGAATCATCGACGACTATGTGTTCGAGGAGCTCGAATACACCCAAAGCAAGACGTGTTGCTGGAATTCCACCACGCCGGCGATGTACGACATCATCATGGACTACAACAAGCAGCTGGTGGAAGATGCGCACGACAACGACGAATGCGCCGCTCCCGTGGTGTTTATGGGCCGAGATGGTGGGACCTATGCTCCGTTTACGGCGTACGCCGCCAGTGTGGGCCGTTCCGCCGAATGGTTGGCTTGGACCGCGGATGAATCCTGTCCGCAGGCCGGGGTCGCCAACGACACCATCAAGAGCGAGCCGTTCAGCGACTTCTGCGATGTGGCGGAAGACGTGATGGATTGGAGCGAATGCCCCAACGGCGGCGTGATGCACACCTACTACGCCGACAGCGACAACGATGGCTACGGCGGAAGTAGCAGTGTGGAAGCCTGTTCTGCTCCGGCCGGGTACGTGAGCAACGACGACGACTGCAACAACAACAACGCGTCCGTGCGTCCAGGCGTCGCCGAATTGTGCGACAGCGTCGACAACGATTGCGACGGCACCGTGGACGAGGGTTGCGGCGGCAACGACACCGGGGGATATACGCCGGGAGGCGGCTGTTCGTGCTCGGATCCGGTGGACGCTCCGGGGATGCCGCTGCTCGGTGCAGGGGTGGGGCTGATGGCGCTTGCACGGCGTCGCCGACTGCTGTGAGCGACCGCTAGAAAGTAAAGTAGTTTACTATATGCATCAACTCACCGCTCGAGGTTACTCCCGAGCGGTGAGTTCTTTTGGGAGATACAACGCGGATTCCATGTCTTTGGAGTGGCGGATCATCAGCGCGCGGGTGGAGGGATCCAACCGTTGAAGGGTTTGGCCTTCGGCGGTGTCGCCGATCTCCAGCGAAAACTTGCGCCCGAAGCGGGTGGTGCGGTGCCCGGACTGGAGGGTGCGCGTCACCCAGAGTTTTCCGTCCTTTTTGCTATAGACGCGGTTTTCCTCGGTGAAGGGGCGGTAGGGTCCGTCGATCGGAAATTCGCATCGGAGGCCGCGCTTTTCGCCTTCCCAGACCTCTGCCGTGCGAACGGAGTCGGTTTCTTCATCGGAAAAGCGGCGCATGACCTTAGGTAATCCCCAGATCACGTTTCCGCGGTGGCAGTTTTCTTCCGAGTCGACCGGGAGATGTTGGACCCAGAGACCGAAGCCATACCGCTCGCGGGCGATGGCGGGAAGCAGCGGCAATTTTGCTGGTGACACCGCGATCCCGATCGCGAATTCGTGGTAGCTCTTCATCCCATCGGTGATTTGCCCATAATGAAAGGCGATGATTCCGATGAGACACCGCCCAGGGCGCACCTGCACCGGATGGAGGGAATCGGCGGTGTCCCCCAGAAGTTCGCGTGCGACCGACGTCGAACCGGTGGTGATCACCGTGGTCGCGCGGGTGCCGACGAAAAACGTAGGGAAGTGGTAGTGTTTTTCTTCGCCTTGGTGCCCTTGGATGGTGAGTTCACCGCCGGAGGGGAGCGACTGCAGGAAGGGAGATTGGAAAGGCATGCCGCATTCTACCGGCTACAGGACGTTTTACAACTCCGGCTTGGATTCATTTGGCGCTGGTGGCATGGTATGCGAGGGGGCCAATGAAACGACTGCTCTTTGGGCTCGGGTTGGGCGTTCCGGGCGTGGCCTCGGCCGGTGTTTGCCCGATCCCGGCCCAGACGACCTTGCAGGAGGCGCTCGATTATACCGGAACGGGCACCACCCCCTTTTGCACGGAAATCGAGCTCGCGAGCGATTGGTCTTCCAACGAGCCGGCGGTCCATATCGACCACGATGTGGTGATTCGGGGCCTGAATACCCAGGACTACGTGGCCCTTCCACCGCTGGTGGTCCACGATCAAGCGGTCGTGGACATCGAGCAGGTGACCCTGCAGTCGCACGCAGCCTCGGTGACTCCGGTTTGGGTCGGCCTGTCGGATCTGGGCGCTTATCTGTCGTTTTGTGCGCCCGAATCACCGGGGTTGGGCTCGCCTCTGTGCGTGATTGGGGGGGGCGGATGTCAGCCTGACCGATGTGGACGTGCAAATCGACGAGGCCTACCCCGTGGTGGTTTCGGGGATTCAGGGCTCGGTTCTGACAGGGTCAACTGTGGCATTTTTCGGAAACACCCTCGGACGGGCGCTGGTGTTGGGTGAGTTTTCCGACACGGTGTTGGTCGACTCGACGTTTTCGCAGTTGGCCGGCGGTGCGATTGAATCCTCTGGAACTCTGGGCCTGGTGAACCCCATTTTTGAAGGCAACTCGGCGGACGTGGGCGCTGACCTTTCGATCGAGCGGGGCTTGGTGACTGTCGAGGGCGGGGTGCTTCGGGATGGCAGCGCCACCGCGAATGGCGGTTCGATCTGCATCAAGGGGGGCGAGCTGTTCGTTCAACCCCTCGGCGACGTCGGCACGGTGTTTCAGAACCATTCGGCAAACATCGGCGCTTTCCTGTCGGTCGGAGGCTGCCAGGGCGCTTCCTACGATCCCGAGGTAACCATTGACGGGGCGTCGTTTACATCGGGAGACGCACAGCAAGACGGCGGCGCGGTGTCGTTTTCGTCGGGCTGGCTGTCCGTGTCGGCCTCGACCTTCGATAACAATCGGGCGATCGGCGACGGTGGGGCGATCTCGCTGACGGGGCCGGCGCGGTCCTTGACATTGGATGGGGTGTGGTTCCTCGGCAATCACTCTGGAGCAAATGGGGGAGCGGTTTCCCTTGGGGTCACGCCGGGAAACCCGACCATAAGGGTCTTGGAGTCCATATTTCGGGAAAACGCAGCGGATTCCTTCGGTGGAGCCCTGTCGTCCGTCGCGGCGGGTTCGTTGGAGTTGTTGCAGAACCGCTGGTGTGAGAGCACGGCCGACAAGGGCGGCGCCGTTTACTTGGCGGCCGGACCCAACGTACGCATTGTCAGCAATCTGTTTTTTCGCAATCATACCCAGCCAAATGGCGCCCCCGATCGCGGGGATGGCGTGTGGTTGAATGCGGCTTCCTACAGCGTGGATTTCGACCGAAACACCTTCATCGGCCACGAACAGAGCATTTCCGCCTACTACAATACCACAGCCAGTCTGCGGCTTCGAAATAGCGTATTTGCACCGGACGATGCGGCCCATCCGCAGCAGTCGCCGGTGGACCTGGCGTTGAACCTGGATGGGTTTGATTGCAGCGGATTGGCGTGTACGGAACTCGTCGCGCGGGACAACCGGTGGTCCGACTTCGACCCGCTGTCGGTGTGGGTCGACGGCGTCTGGAATGTCACCGGAGTTGAGGGTGATCCAGGATATTCGTCGGATGAGTATGACTGTTTGGACCCCTTCCTGCTCGGCAGCGCCAGCCCCCTTAAGGACGCCGGCTTGACCGATGACCAGAACCCTACGGATCTGGGTTGGAGTCCTCCCCCGGACCGTGACTTTGATGGGTTCGACGAAGGTTCCGATTGCAATGATTTCAACGACGCCATTCATCCGGACGCCGCTGAGATCGCTATGGACTACATCGATCAAGACTGCGATGGCTATGAGTTGTGCTACATCCTGCAGGACGGTGACGGCGATGGGTTTGGATCGGACTTGGGCGAGGTACCGACCCCGGCGAACGAGGGCAATTGCCCGGCGGAGGACTGCGCTGACGGTGATGCCGACGTCCATCCGGGCGGCGTGGAGTCGATCGGCAATTCGGTCGACGAGAACTGCGACGCCATGTTGTGGTGCTATGTTGACAACGATGGAGACGGACACGCCGGCAAGGACACGGCCCTGATCGCGGATGACGCCGACCTAGGCTGCAATCAGTATGTGGATGGCCACCACTTGGATGCGGTGGGCGCGGATTGCGACGATGCCAACACCGCGGTCCACCCGGGAGCCGAGGAGATTGTCAATGACCTGAACGACGACTGCGACGCCAACGGCGTCTTTGCCTGCCATACCGACGCGGACGGCGATGGATGGGGCACCTCCGACACCGGCGATGCGTCCGGGCCTTGCAGCGAGGCCGAGGGCTTCACGGGCCCTCCGGTAGATGGCTGCACGACCGATTGTTTTGATTGCGACGATGACGAGGAACTGGTCCACCCCGACGCCCCACCCGATCCGGGGGAGTACGCGGAGGGCGTTGGCGGCATCGATCAGGATTGTGACGGAGGACGCTGGTGTTTTGTGGATGGTGATGTGGACGGGCAGGGGAGCGCTCCGGCGTACGTAGCGACGGCCGGCGCGTCCTGCGATGGATTCGTAGATGACTTTGACGTCACGTATTCCGACAACGATTTGGATTGTGATGATACGGACAAGGAAATCTCCAAGCTCGCGGCTCCAGAGATGTCGGTTGAGATCGACCTTGACGCCAACTGCGACGGGGTCCGGAATTGCTACGTGGATGCGGATGAAGACGGCTTTGGCGCTGATAACTCGAAGGGGCAAGTGAATACCAACGGTGCGCCGTGCGGCGAAGCGTACAACGCCTCCGATGAGGCATTGAGTGCGACGGACGGGGACTGC
>SYKL01000255.1 GCA_005797785.1 Pseudomonadota bacterium
CGTTCCACTCGAACCGTTGCTTCCAGATGTGCCGTTCGTACCCGACGTTCCACTCGAACCGTTGCTTCCAGATGTGCCGTTCGTACCCGACGTTCCACTCGAACCGTTGCTTCCAGATGTGCCGTTCGTACCCGACGTTCCACTCGCTCCGCTGCTACTGGTTCCCGAGCTCCCGTTAGCACCGGAGTTCCCGTTTCCCGCGTTCGTCCCGGATGCACCTGATGTTCCACCGGCGCCAGCGCCCCCAGCAGCCCCCCCCTGGAGACCATTTCCGGCGTTGTTCATTTGCTGGCCGATCTGCTGGAGTTCCGGTTTCTCGGAATTCTCAAGCTGTTTAGCGGCCTTCTTCAAAGCATCGCCCGCGCCTCGACGCTCCTCGTCGCTCGCCTTCTCCATTTTTTCAGCGAGCGTTTTAGCGGCCACTGCGGCGCCCTCAAAATCGGCATCGCCGAGCCGCTCCCCGAGCTCTCGGGTATCTTCGTTCCGACTCAACTCCTTCCCTGCCGCCTCCAACTCCGCTGCCGCTTCCGCAGATGGTTTGAGGCTCTCCTGAAGATTCTCCAGCTTCTGCTGCACTTCTTCAATGCGCTGGACCGCTTCCTCTGGCTTCAACTCATCGTCCGCCAACTGGTCAACCAACTTGTCGATTTCTTGGCTGACCTCCTCAGGGAGTGGCTGCTCGAACTCGCTATTGACCTGTTCCACCCGATCTTCAATGCGTTTCGCCTCATTGGCGAATGTCCCCGTTGGAAGATCCAGCCGTGCGCGGCTCGGAATCAACAGCAGCATAAACGCCGCAAACACCAACACCGGAACCCCAAGGCCACGCCGCGGGGTCCGCAGGAGGATCACCGACCCAAAGTCCGGACCGGAAGGAAACTGCCGCGCCAACTGCTCTAAAACGGCCTCATAAGCTGGTCCTCCCGCGCTCTTAAGGTGCAATGCCGCCACAAATTGGTCGTCGGTCCCGAACGCCCGATCCAGCAGCTGCGCCGTCTCCCGCGGAGTCAACACCCCTCGGAACCAGCCATATGCCAGACCTGCTCCGGCGCCGGCCAAAGGCAAAGCGGCGACAAACCACACCGGAGACACCGGCCCCAACCAATAAAACCTACTTACAAGCGCCGTAACAACTGACAAACCGGATCCAACCAACAGGCCATCGATCAAAAATCGAATCATCGCACGACGGCGAAGACGCCCTTGCGCCGCAACAATCCAGGCCCCTACTTGCGGAGAGGGCAATGTTCGGGATTGCGGTAACGCAGACATGAGAACTCCGTTTTTGGGCTTCACCGTAGCGACAACCAACTCCGCAGCATGTTCCCTGCAGCTGCAAGCCCCAAGAGTTTACCCCTTACGCTGGATCCACGGGGCCCATTGCACGGTTGTTGCAGAATGTTGGCTACGGTGTGCAGCTCACCGCTGCGGGGGACGACACGACTCGGCGTGGTTATGATTTCTGACCCTCGGGTAATAAATAGGGTCGTCGATGTCAAAGCTAGCCCCCGTCGCCCTTATTCTGTCGATCGCAGCCTCTGATGCCGTCGCTGCCCCCGTCACACTGGAAGAGGCGATTCAATCCGCCGAACAACACAATTTGGACCTGCGTCTTACCCACGAACAGACCGTACAGGCGGAGTCTCTTCGCGGCCAAGCTTGGTCTTTGTTGTCACCAAAGCTCGTGGGAAACGCCGACTACACGATCAATCAAAACGAGATCGCCCTCGACACCTCGGCAATGATTCCGCCAGAGTTTCAGGACTTTGTCGAGCCCACCGACCCAATTGTCGTTCAGCCCAAACACTATTGGACCGCCAGCGCAACCGTGCAACAGCCATTGTTCAATGGACAGGCAGTTCCCCTGCTCATTGGCTCTTACAAACTCGCAAAAGCCGCCGGCCACGAGGAGTCGGCCATCCGAAGCCAGATCCACGCAGGCGTAGCCAAATCCTACTACGGACTATATGCCGCTCGAGAAGCGTTGAAATTGGCGGAGTCCGCCAAGACTACCGCTGAAAACCAACGAGGTTTGGCCGAACGCCAGGTCGACGCAGGCACAGATCCCAAACGTGCCATTTTGCAAGCCGAACTTACTGTATCCCGAAGCGCACGCGACGTACATACCGCGCAAGAGCAGTTGGTCTCTGCGGAAGAGGCGTTTCATCGGTTGACCCAGCTTCCCCGTGACACCGAGCTGGTGCTGCCCGAGCCGCTCCAGGTCCCCGAGTCTCTAGAACAGGCCATTGACTCTGCTCTTCGCGGGCGAGATGAAATCAAAGCCGCCGATCTCCGCGTAAAAGCGGCCCGGCTGCAGTCTCGTGCCAATTGGATGACTTGGCTTCCTTCGGTAGATGGCCGATTTTCGTACGTATACAGTGAGAACACTGGTTTTTCCGACGACAAGACCTTCTGGCAGGCAGTCATCCAGGGACAATGGGTACTTTGGGATGGCGGTTACCGGATCGCGAAACAGCGCGAAATCGGAAGCCAACTGTATCAAACGAGAATGTTGTCTGAACAACGTCGTTTATCCGCTGAATCTGATGTGCGCACCGCCTGGGAGCGTTTTGAGAGGGCTAAGTTGGCGTACGAAGCCGTAGGACGCGAACAGGAGCTTGCCGACGAATATTCCCGACTCGCGAAACTGGGTTTTGAAGCCGGTACCGTCACCTGGATGGAAGTTGAGCAGGCGGAGTTGGGCGCAAAAGCCGCAAAGCTCAATGGCGTATTAGAGCGTATGAACCGCGATATCGCCGCAATTGATCTCCTGGTTGCCACCGGCGAATACCGCTAAGCACCGGGCCGTTTCATACCGCCAAGGGCCACACACGCGGCACGCGCGGCCGGTGCGGAAGCGTCTGGCGCCGCGCGTTGATCCCCCGACGTGGTTGGACGCGACGATTCGCGGAGTAAGCTCTGGAACCGGAGACCTGATCTTGCAGATTCCGGAAACGGTCGAGACCGGGCCGATCGCGGAAGCGGCGCCACCGGAATTCTCTCTAAAACGCTCAAGGGGCATGGGGAACGCTGACCGTGCTTTGTCCATCGTTCAACGTGCGCCAATGCGTTCGATCGGCTTCGTATGCCGGAGGAGGAAGGACGCTACCGAGTCTCGACGTCGAGACAGTACCACTCCAGCACCCGACGAACAAAAATGTGCCCCCGGGCCGCCAACAGAGCACGCGGATCGGCCTCCGCTGGTCCGAGGCTCCGCACCCAGGAAGCCATCGTCGGAGGAGGTGGCGCGGCGGTGAGTCCCAACGGCAGTATTGCCGCCCATTGTCCCGTTCTGTTGGGGACCAGGCGAGCGAGCCAGAACCTCGGCCGCCGAGAACCAAACGGAAACACAGATGGTTCTAACTTGTTTATCTGAGCCACCGGGAGCGTTTCCCCAAACAAACAGGAACGCCAATTGCCTCCGTCCTCTTCCCATAAGTCCCATGGCGACAGCGCAATGGCACGAAACGCCTGCCGCATGTCCACGCTCGGAAGCGGCTGGCGACTCGCCCACTGGAGGTGAGGACTCCGGTTGTGGTCATCGGGTGCGAAGAAACATCCCGCAGCAACCGCCCATTTCAAAATAGTGCGCTCCTCTGGAACCCGCGGATCGAGCTCGTCCGCCCACGGCCCCAACAGACGGCCCGGCGCGTCATTTCCGGCAGCGGGCGCAAAATCCAGACAAATGCGTAGCATTTCCTCCTGGGTCGGAAAGATCGCCGTGGACTCCCGCTTCAACGGAGATCGAAAGGAATCCCAATCAAAGGGCGGTTCCCCAAACGGATCGCGCATGGAGGTAGCGTCGGGCCATTGTGGATGGTTCATCGTTTGCCGTACCGATCGGCCGCGGCGCGAAGTGATGATGCGATTCGATCGACCAACGCCGGCGGTCCGAGAACCTCACACTCGGCGCCAAAGCCTCGAATCCAGGTCTCCAACTCGACGGTCACTGCCACGTTAAGGCGGAGCTCAAGGCGTCCGTCGGGCAGGGTACGAAAGGTCTGGGTGGGATGCCAGGTACGTTCGCGGATGTACCCCGACTCTCGCTCCCCGAACGCCAACACCACCTCTTCCGGCGGCCCACTGATGATCCCGAACGCATGGGCAATGTAGGCCCTGGGCGACCAACCTGTGGGATATTCGAACCTTTCCCCACGGCGCCGAACCATCGCATTAAACCGCTCCAATGCAAAGGTCTTGACCTGCCCGGCGTCCACGTCCAGGGCAAACAGGTAAAGTCCCTGCCGAAACACCGCGAGAGTATAGGGGTGAAGCCGGTAGGTGGTGTGTACTCCCCCCATCTTCCGATATTGCGCATCCAGCGGATTGTTGTAGACCAACGCACTCACCGCTTCGTCAATAAACTCGCTCAATTCACCGCGATAATCCTTGGCGTGTTCGGTGACCGCTACAAACTTGGTGTCCAAGTGCCGCGCCAGATCTGCATGCGCCCTCGAAATAGCAGGTTCGAGTCGCTCGATGGCGCCATCGATGTCTGACGCAAATGAGGTGCCATCAAGAAAATTGAACAAGGTTCTACCAAAATGTAGCGAAAGAACCTCTGTTAAGCTCAGCTGCACTCCGGTACGCTTCCAACGGGGATCGAGATCGATCACCCGGTCGTCACCGCGTCCGTCGTCGACCAGGGGTACGTCCAAATCCTTTAAATCTGCGATATACCTTCGTAATGATCTTGAGTCGAGTTCGAAACGCTCCATGAGCTCGGTCGCGCGGACGCCACCGCGACGCGACATCAGCCCGATCATGCTGACCATCTTCTGGGATTTATTCAGCGTCAACGTAGCTCCTCAAAGAATTTTTGAGCGCGCATCGAAAGCGGACAGATTTTGGCACTTCGCCCAGCGATGCTTAGACCGTTCAGGGCCAGTCCGGCAACCCCTTCCTTGCACTGAACACTTGTGTGGTGAACAGTTGTACAGTATAATCAGTTGGAGCCTGGAGACACCGATGTTGTTCGACTCAATTCTTGCGGTATCCCTGTCCCTGTTGGTACTGGTTCTAGCGTCGCTTAGCGCGGTCGCCCTGCCGTGGTCTGAGCGCGCTTTGCGCGAAAGCGCCGAGAGTTGGCGATGGCTTGGAGCGTGGTTGGTGGCCCGGGCGTCTGTGAGCGATCCCTTCCGCCCGCAATTGCGGTATTCCTCTCCCGAGATGCTTCTTCCTCCGCCGCTCCCATGGCGAGTCAACCGCCCCCAGCGAAGCGCGATCCGTGGGCATGTGGCCACCGGCGGCGCCGCTCCGACCTTCGATCTGTCGTCGGTTGGCTAAGGCAAACCCGCTTTCCCTCGACGGTGTTGAGACGAGAACCCACAAACGCGTTATAGTGGGCCGTTCGTTCCTCCTCCCCTCGGTAGACCATGCCCGCCGACCTCTTCGTCCCCGTGGAGCGGGTCGTTGCGAAGTATCGCCGCGACGTTCACCACCTGGCGCCCAGCGCCAGTCCAGATGCGCTTACCGCCTTGGAAGGCCACCTTCGTCGCGCCCTCCCGGAGGAACTGCGTACGTTCTTGGGACGCTACAATGGCGCGAACCTGTTTCGCGGCGCGCTTCGGCTTCGAAACACCTCTGAAATTGCCGTAGCGGCGGAACAAACCTCACAGGTCGTCCTTTATGCGGATGCACAGGGCGATCGGCGCTGGGCTTGGGCTGCCGACGGACAAGGCGGCCACGTCTTCGGTGCCTGGGACGGCGCTTCGTTGGAGCCAATGTATGCGAGCTTTTCCGCTTGGTTGGCGGGGGAGGTCGCACTCCTGGATACTCGGGTCACCCGCGTGGAGGATCAGGAGGCGCTTCGTTTGGAAGCCGATCCTGACGATGTATACCAATTAGTACGAATTGGAGAACGTGCGCTTCGCTCCGGACAACCGGAAGAGGCCGAGCGGCAACTGCGTCGAGCGACGGCGGTTGCACCCACCCACGTAGCGGCATGGCAACGTTTGGGCGATGCCCTGGCGATCACCGACCGTTCCGCGGCACGTGCGGCGTGGCACCAAGCTTTTCGCTTCGTGCGTTTTCCTCTGCAATGGCCGGGGGCTCCTTGCCTGGACCCCGATGTGGTTCGCCCACTTGCGGCGGCCTTTCCCGAGCCCAGCCAGTACGAACGCGAGTTAGAGAGGTTTCTCGCCGATCAGGTGCGCGACGTCAGCAGCGCCATTGAAGCGAAAGTCACCATCGTGGTCGCTATGGAACTCGCACGAAGCAAGGTGCGCCGCGGTAAACGAACGGAGGCGCGCGCAAACCTCGCCGACCTGCTGGCACGATCGCGGATGTTCACCTGGCGGGAAACCCCTTGGTTGGCCTTGTTAGAGCTTGCGCGGTTGGAATTCGATCTCGGCAACCACGACGAATCTGAGGCATTGTTACGCCGACTTCGCAAAGAAGGACCTGAGAATCTTCAGCATGCGGGACTGCTGATGCTCGGCCGGATCTCGGTCGCACGGCAAGAACCTTGGGCCGAAGAGATTTTAGACGAGGCGCTGTCCGGCACCCTCGACGAGGACGATCGCGTCGAAGCCTGCGCACTCCGCGTTGAACGCGCAGTTCGCCAGGAGAAAGGTGAGGAAGCTCGGCGTTGGCTGGAGGAGGCACACCGAATCGCGCAGCGTGTGGCCGTTCGCCCCTTACAAGCATTGGTTCAGCTCGCCGAAGCGGACACCGCCCGCCTCGCCAATGACAACAGCCTCGCAAAAGACGCTTTGCGAAAGGGACTGGCTCTGATCGGCGATCGTGAGGAGCACGAGCTGCGGCTCCGTTTGATCCTCCGGCTTGGCGACGTCGCGCACGATGAAGGCAAACACGAAGAGGCTTTTCGCCTGTACCAGCAGGCCGTCGAAGGGTTCGCGGCGCACGAGCTCCCTGTTCGCGAAGGGTGGGGATTACTAAGGTTAGCACGAGTGGTTCGCGAACCCCTACCGTTGCTTTCCGCCGCCCGCGATCGTTTCACGCACGCGGATCTCGGGGCGGGCGTTGCGGCAATCGACGCATTCGCCGGAGATCCGGGTGCGAGCCTGCCCTGGCATTTGGCCCGTGCGGCCGCACAAGCGCGAGCCCGCCACGACGCCCAACGATCCCGTCCGCCTTGGGATCGTGCCGATGCGGATCGACCAGAACGTCGGTTAGGAGCCCATCGTTTGGCGATCGCTGCGTGCTCAGAAGCGGTCGTGGTCGACATCGAGCGCGAAATGGACGCGTGCGCGCGTGCGATCGAATCAGGCCGTGGAAGAGCGCTTGATCCGCCGGTGATGGGATACATCGCTGCGGTCGACCTGCTGTCTGCCCACCGTTCCTACGCAGCGGCCCAAGTTCTGCTGCGGCACCTGCTGAGAGGATCCGTCGAAGGCGCTGCTTGGCGTGCTCTGCAGGGCGCCGTCTGCCGTTCCCCGAATGCCGCGCTGGTCGACGGTCTTCTCTCCTGCGTCGAAAGTCCGGCCTCGCACCCGGCGGATGCGGTGGCAGCGGCGGCAGAAGTGCTCGGACTGCGTCGCGAGCGCGCCGCCGTTCTCGCACTGATCAACTTAGCCGCCCCAAAATCCAACCCGCTTTCGCGAAAGGCCGCCATCGTGGCGCTTGGACGGATCGGCGATCGCTCCGGCGTCGAACGATTGTGGCCAGCGCTTGAGGATCCTGCGTTGGCCGAGCAGGCGGCTTTGGCGTTGCTGATGCTCGGAGATCGTCAAGGGGTTGACTTTCATGGACGGGCGCTGTCCGAGGACCGTCAGAATTTGACCGGCTCCCCCGGCGAAATTGTCGGTCGTTACGGCGGGCCTAGCTATCTGCTGCTGTTGGTTCGCACCGCCGAAGGATCCGACGATCGCGCACTGGGAGCACTCCAAGGCCTAGGTTTGATGGGCGATCCACGCGCCATGCCGACGTTGCTCAAGGCCGCCGCCAACCGCGAGCGGAAAGTGGCGGAGGTTGCCGGGGCGGCGCTTACCATTCTCACCGGTCATGTGGAGGATATGGAAGAATCCAGCGCCAAACATCGTTGGGCGGCATGGTGGGAGGAGAATGGCGGCCGCTTCCACGACGGCGTGCGCCACCGCGACGGAAGGGTGTTTGATTGCGGGTTGTTGATCTCGAAGATGGAGCATCAAGATCCCTGGGTTCGTCGCACCTCCTACGACGAATTGGTGATCACCAGCGGGGCAAGCTTGGCGTTCGATTCGGACGGCCCCTGGCGAATTCAGCGGTCGCACCTCCGTTCCTGGCAAGAGTGGTGGATCAAAGCCAGGGGTCGGTTGCCCGCAGGGCACTGGCATTTGGACGGAAAGTCGATCACCTGAGGCATGACGGATCCAAACGAAATCGCTATTCTCTGGCGCCAAAAGTTCGGATCCGTCTCCCCTATCGGCTACCGCTGTCGTGCCGCTCTGCCGGACCGTTGGCTTCGAATTCACAGCCTTCCCGGTTCAAAGCGCTATCCCGGTACCTCCGAGGAGTTCGACGAGCTGCTTCGACGGCATCATCTCGTGTCCAATCATGTTCTGGGCGAGGCCGCCGCGTGCACGCTCTTTGTCGGCCGCTACGCAAGCGAGGCCCAAGAGCTCCCAAACATGGCTCAGTTTGAGCGTCTTCCCAGTCTCGACGACACCGAAGAGTCGCTCCCCATCCACGTGTTCGGAGCGACGGTCACCTGGGAAGCGCATAGGTTTGACGCCCTGATCCGAAGCGTGGCCGACGACGACGAACGGCTGATCTTCTTTGCTAACCTTAAAAAAGGTACTGGTTACGCCCCGTATGACGGAGGCGCGGATCTCTTTTTTGCCTCCCCACAACACGTTGGCACCCAGAAACAGGCTTGGGCCGAATGGACGTCGCCACGCAAAGACGGATTGTAGGCGTTACGGCTCGTCGATCACCGCCTGGATCTGATCATGAAGCCATCCGTTGGATGCCAAGATGGAAACATCGGTATCGGCCAGCGGCCCACCACCAATCGCACTGACCCGTCCCCCCGCCTCTTCCACGAGGAGGCGCCCCCCCGCTACGTCCCAGGGCCCAAGATGGAACTCCCAAAATCCGTCGAAGGCACCCGCCGCCACTTGTGCGAGATCGAGGGATGCCGCACCAGGGCGCCGAATCCCATGCGTTTTAAGCAGCATCGAACGCCAGATGGCGAGGATTCGCTCATGGTCTGGGCGTGCCACATAGGGAAATCCGGTGCCCAACAATGCGGCATCCAACGTACGGCAGTCGCTCACCCGAAGCCGGCGTTCATTGGAGAATGTTCCTTTGCCACGCGCCGCCGAGTATTCTTCGCCGGTGGCGGACAACACCAGACCCACCTCGGCTATTCCGTCCACCTGAAGCCCAATAGAAACAGCATAATATGGGAATCCATGCACGAAATTGGTGGTGCCGTCGATCGGGTCGACCACCCAACGCGTGGGAGCGGCGGAATCTCCCCCCCCTTCCTCTCCCAACACGTGAATATCCGGAGTGTGTTTCTGAAACACATCGCGAATCGCCGCTTCGCAAGCGCCATCGACCTCGGTCACCAAGTCATTGGCGGCCGACTTGCTGTTGATCGCGGTCGGTCTCGAAAATCGATAATTAGCCAAGATCTTGGCGGCAGCTCGAGCCGCCTCGCGGGCAACATCCAATTCCGTCATCGCATCTCCGGAGAATCGAGCACAATCGTCACCGGCCCGACGTTTACCAAGCTGACGTCCATGTGCGCGCCGAATTTCCCTCTTTGAACGTTTACTCCGCGATCTGCCAATGCCTCGCAGAAACGCTCGTACAGTGGCTCCGCCAAGTGGGGCGGTGCGGCGTCCAAAAAGCTCGGTCGACGGCCTTTCCGGCAATCCGCATACAAGGTGAACTGCGACACCACCAGCGCCGCACAGCCGCGATCCTGAAGGGAGAGGTTCATCTTTCCTTCGTCGTCAGAAAACACCCGCAGTCCGACCACCTTGTCGACCATCCATTGAATCTGAACTTCAGTATCACTCGGCGCGACGCCGATTAGCACCAAAAACCCAGGTCCGACGGCTCCTATCGTCGATCCGTCCACCACCACCGATGCCGAAGAAACACGCTGAAGAACGGCTCGCACGTTAGTTACAAACGACTTCTTCGCCGCTCACCGCACAGGAAACGCTACCCGACTTGGAGACGGTGAACGCACCGCGTTTGCCGTCCATCTTGATCAGACAGGTGACAGGCAACTGGGAGCTTTCAAATTCGAAGGATGCGTTGCCGTCGAACGCGGGTGCACTGCCATCGCTGCATCCCAACTTGCCTCGACCCGTAACTTTCAGCGAGAGTTTGGCGGTCCCAGACGCAGGAGCTTCAACCGCCGGAGTGGGGTTGCTGCTCGAAGGCCGAACTTTTGAACCGCCCGTGGTGGTCTCCGTCTTTTTCGGCTCTTCCACCTTAGGCTCAGTCTTCTTCGGTTCGGTCTTCTTGGGCTCCGTGGTTTTTGGTTCGGTTTTCTTCGGCTCCGTCTTTTTCGGCTCCGTCTTTTTCGGCTCCGCTGCTTGAACCTCTGCTTTCTTGGGATCGCCGTCCGCCGGCGCTGCCGTGTCTGCGGGCGGCTCATCGGGCGGTTCTTCGAGGGGGCCGCCGCCATTGGTCACCGTGGGCGGCGGATCGACCGGATCGTTCACAACGACCGATCCATTATCCATCCCAAAGTAGGCGTAAAGCCCACCCGCCCCACCAATCGCCAAAAATCCACCTCCGCAGAGGAGAATGAGCAGAACCACGCCGATAATGATGTACTTCGTACCTCCTCCGCCGCTTTTCGGTTCATCGTCCACCGGGGGGGGCAATACTGGAGGCGGCAGCATCGGAGGCGGCGATTGCCTTGCCTGCGGCGTAGGAACCGAACTTTGGACGACCACAGGTGGCGTATGCGCCATCGGCGTGTGCACCGCGGAACGTGACTGCTGCTGTGGAGGAGGGGGAGCGGCCTTCGGAATACCTGCCGGACGCACGGAAGTACCCGGCTCATCCCGGCCTTCATCGCCCTTTATAGGACGCTGAATCATCATGGTAGGAACGCGGCCGGTCTCCTTACGCTTCGGCCGAGGGGCATCCCCTTCGCCCTTCTGCATGGCCGCCAGCTGTTCCTTTGACCAGAAACTTGTGGCTTGAACGGCATTGTTCGGCGGCCTGCGAACTTCCTCCTCTTCCTCCTCTGACTCCAAAGCGGCGCGCATCTGCTCTTTCGACCAGAAGGCCGTCTTCTGGCCCGACTTTGCGCTCGGCTCAAACGAGAGCGCCTTTCCAAGCGGCCCACCCGCTATGGTAGGACCATCGAGATCTTCTTCGACATTCGCCCCGCCCTGGCGCTTTGGAGGTGCAGCGGACGTCGCGGCGGGCTCCGGGGCCTGCGGTACCTGCGCCGCCTTGGTCGGATCACGGCGTTCACCGGTTCCATTCAAAACATCGTTGGCCCATTTGTCCAACGAGGGACCAGGCAAGGCATCGGCAAAAGCGATGAAGGTACGCCACACATCTACGGGTGCCGGTCGATCTTCCTTTTGGAACGACATCAACTTGGCGAGGTACCATTGAATGTCGCCAACGATTTCCTCCGGAAGATCCTCGAAATTGATCCCCACGATCGCATCGATCACGCCGTCGTCATGGCCGTCCGGATCATCGGGAAGGGAAGGAAGATCCTTTGGAGACAGCATTCGGAAAGTCACATAGCCGAGGCCGTACAGGTCCGTCTGGGTAACCCCTGCTCCACCGGAGGGATCACGCGTTTTTGTGCGTTTGACGCCGAATGCCTCCAAGGACACAGCGCCCGTATCGTCAATGAACACAAACTTGGGCGACACATCCCCGTGGGGCTCGCCGTCTTGATCTGCGATGTCGAGAATCTCGCAAAGTGCAGATGCAATCTCTAGAACGACCTTGAACGGTGGGAGTCCACCGGCGAGGATCGCCTCCAGGTCCAAGCCAACCGCCGGCCCTTCGATCGCGTCAACGCCGCCATCTCGGCCGAGGGTGCGCACATAATGGAATTCGCTCACAACACCTCCCGAGGTCGCGCCCGGTCAGACCCGCACGCCGGTCCCAGGTTCCCATCCATTCTGTACGGAAACGCGTTGGGCGCCATATGTCGGACGTTTGTTGCCTTGACACCGTCGCTTTTGACTCGTGATCTTTCCCGGCAGAACGCAAACCGGCGCGCACAGACCTCCGAGTCGGCACCGGGTTACCTTCCAAGGGCTCTGGAGGCTTCGGTGGACGTGTTTCTTCCGCGCGGCACGCGCGATCTACTCCCTGAACAAATGAAGAACCGCCTACGGGTGATCGAAATCGTAAGAGGGGTATTCGCTCGGTTCGGCTTCGAACCTTTAGAAACTCCGGCCTTCGAGCGCATTGAGACCCTCACCGGAAAATACGGCGATGAAGGCGACAAGCTGATCTACCGGATCCTCAAACGCGGCGAGGGCTCCGATCAGGGGGAGTCCGACCTTGCATTAAGGTACGACTTAACCGTACCTTTGGCTCGCGTGATGGCGATGCATCCGGAGATTCGGTTGCCGTTTCGTCGGTACCAAATTCAACCGGTGTGGCGCGCGGATCGACCGCAGAAGGGTCGATTTCGTGAATTTTGGCAATGCGACGTCGATCTCGTCGGGTCAACTTCACCCCTGGCTGATGCGGAATGTGTGGCAGTCGTCGATTCGTGTCTTAAAACTCTCGGATTTTCAAAATACACGATTCGTGTAAATGACCGACGCATCCTCGCCGACATGGCGAGGATCGCCGGGGCCACCAATCCGAAGGAAGAAACCTCTGTTCTCATCGCCCTAGACAAGCTGGACAAGATCGGCCGAGACAAGGTGCACGCGGAATTGCTGGGGCGAGGCTTTGTCGAGGCGAATCTCCAGGCGTTTTGGGACGTCGCCGAGCTGTCTGGCGACAACGACGCGATCTTACATGCTTTGAATACCGTGCTAAGCGAGTCGGGACGCCAGGGAGTCGAGGTTCTCCGGCAGTTGTTACAGGGAGCGATCGCCCTCGGTGTCGCCCCCGCAGCGATTCAGATTGACCTCACGCTGGCCCGAGGGCTCGACTACTACACCGGTCCGGTGTTCGAAACGGTCGTCGACGAGCCGAAGATTGGCTCCATTTCCGGCGGCGGACGATACGACGAATTGATTGGCATGTTCTCGCCGACGCCGCTCCCCGCCGTGGGCGTATCCCTCGGCCTTGAACGTCTCATTACCGTCATGGAAGAGCTGGGAATGCTCCCCAGCGCCGGCACCGCCACCGAGGTCTTGGTCGCCCAATGGGGCGCAGACACGCTGCCGGAGACGCTTGACGCCGCACGCCGATTCCGAGAAGCCGGGATCCGAACTGAGTTGTTCACCGAGCCAGCCAAACTCGCCAAGCAATTCAAACACGCCAACGCACGCGGTTATCGGTGGCTTGCGCTCGTCGGCGCCGACGAAAAGGCCGCGGGAACGATTTCGTTGAAGGATCTGCTTCGAGGCGAGCAAAGTTCGCTTTCGATCGCCGATGCCATCGCCGCCGTACAAAAGGCTGGCACACTTGATGCATAAAGGGTAAACGCGGGCACACTCATGGGCCCGCCCCTCCGGAGTACCACCATGGCTCGCTCCCTTACAGTCAACCACGACGAAAAACCCTCGACGACCCCTCTTTTCACTGCGTTCCTTGTGCTCGCCATCGGCTGGTTGGCCGCCGCGACCCTGTTCAACAGCGGCGCGGACGCTGAAGCCCCCGCAGAAGCCGTTCAGGCAGTTGCACCTCATTGATTCCGTTTTCGCATCGGTTCAACATTCGTTAGCGATAAGACACGGGATCTACAAATCGTAGATCCCGTTCTTGTTTTTGTAGAAATCCCCGCACACGCTGCCCGCTTGGTAGACTCCCCCCATGTGGATGATGGGCCTGCTGGGACTGTTGGCGTGTCGGATCGAGCGCGGGGCGTCCGATGTCGCTCCCGAGGCCGTGTTGTCGGCGAAACCCGAGGGCGAGGTGTGGATCTACACCTCGATGTACCAGTCGGTGATCGACGACATGGACCCGAAATTGCGAGCCCGGTATCCGGGAATTGAGCCGCGCTGGTTTCAGGCGGGGTCCGAAAAGGTAGCCCAACGCGTGGAAGCGGAATGGGAAGCGGGCGGAAGCGAAGCATGCGTTCTGCTGACCTCCGATCCCTTCTGGTACATGGATTTGGTCCGGAGAGATAAGCTCCAACCTTACCTCACAAAGAACGTGCTACATGTGCCCAGGGAGTATGTCGACCCGGATGGCCATTGGACCACCGTGCGGCTGAGCCTGATGGTGATGGCGAAGCACCCCGAAAACCTACTTTCAGTCAATGGATTTTCCGACCTCCTGCGACCAGAGGTGTCGCGCGTGGCGTCGATGGGCGACCCGCTCGCCTCCGGAACCATGTTCACCACCCTCGCGTTTTGGCTCGATCAGTCCGGATGGGAGCGCGTGAGTACGCTTCGAAAGCAGGAGTTTCTTGCATCCGGAGGGAATTCGTCGGTGCTCACCCGGGTGGAAACGGGCGAGCGCCCGGTCGGGGTGCTGTTGCTGGAGAACCTCCTCGCCGCCAAACGCAAAGATTCTAAGGTAGAAATTCTGTACCCGAACGACGGAGCCATCGTCATTCCGGGGCCGGTGGCGATCACCGCGCAATGCGCAAACCCTACCGCCGCCCGCGCCGTCGTCGACTTTCTGCTCTCTGAGGAAGGGCAGACGGCGATCGTAGCGGGAGACATGTACGCCGCGCTGCCCGAGCTGCCACCACCTGTGGGGGCCAAAGCGCTATCGGAAATCCCACTCGCGCCTTGGACGCTACCTTTCTCAAAGAACGCGTTGGAGAACCGTGACGCTTGGAAGCAGCGCTACGCCGAG
>SYKL01000256.1 GCA_005797785.1 Pseudomonadota bacterium
CTGGGGTATGGAGCAGTTCGACTTCAACATCCCCGACTTTCACCCGATCGCCCGAATCGTGGAGGGTGAGCTCCTTCTGGGAAACGCCGGTAACGACCTGAATTCCGTTCGCCTCGGCGCGATGAACGTGGATCGGGCAGGGCGCTCGCGCCAACAGCTGTGCGATCCCTTGCGCCTTGAAACCGAGGAAGGTTCCACCGCAATGGTCGGGGTGGTAGTGGGTGATCAACGCGCCGGTGATCTTCATGCCGTCGTTTTCGGCGAAAGAGGCGATCCCATCGATGTCCCAAGCGGGGTCGACGACCACGCACTCGCGGGTGACGGAATCCCCAACCAAATACACAAAGTTCGC
Source organism: Pseudomonadota bacterium (assembly GCA_005797785.1). Taxonomy (GTDB): domain Bacteria; phylum Myxococcota_A; class UBA796; order UBA796; genus SYKL01. The sequence continues at coordinate 353 of SYKL01000256.1, forward strand.
CATCTGCTGGCACATTGGGTCTTTCTTGCCGAAGTCGCGGCCGGCGAGGAGTTGGCGAAGGTAGCGGCGATCGGACAAGCGGCCTCCCGGTTTGCGGGCGAACTGCGCCCGGTTGAAACGGTTCGTTACAGTCGTGGAGCTGGCGTTTGGGTAACACACGGTCAGCCCTGCGGGGCCCGGAGGTCACCATGATGTACGCTCTCACGTCTTTTTGCTTCTTGGTCATGTTCGGGGCGTTGGGTCGTCGGCTGCAGGAGCTGGACCTTCGGGAGTGGTCCCACGGTATGGAGCACGGCCGCGACTGGTTGGAGCGGGGACGGTCGCCCGAGGACTGGATCGAGCGGCACTGCCCGGACGTGCACCGAGACTGGCAAACGGCGGTGGATGCCCGTCCCGCCGGCCTGTTTGGCGCCCTTGGTGAGGATCTCAGCGGCCTCCATTTTTCGGATCGCGCACGTGCGATCGCCGCTCTTCGATTATCGAAATTGCAGACGGAGCCCTCCCGCAATGGTTGGTATCTTCTCGGTGTCCTTGAAGGTTTGGGAATCGTTGCGCTGAAACCCTCCTAAATCGCGATAAGCGCTCGGTTTGGTCGTCGAGCTCCCGCCGCTGCGATAGGCCCCTTGGTCTGGAGGGAAGATGTTTCCGCGTTTGTTGGCGCCCACCGAGCTCGAAGACCAAGTACTCGCGTTTTGGGATGCCGAGCGCATTTTCGAGCGAACGCTGGCGAAGAGCGCAGGAAAGCCCTCCTTTGTCTTCTACGAAGGTCCGCCCACGGCCAATGGCACCCCGCACAACGGACACGTGCTCACGCGCGTGATGAAAGACGTCTTTCCACGCTACAAAACCATGCGCGGTTACCACGTCGACCGTAAAGCCGGCTGGGACACCCACGGACTACCGGTCGAGGTAGAAGTTGAGAAGAAACTCGACATTCACGGGCGGGAAGCGATCGAAGCCTTCGGCATGGAGGCCTTTTCACGCGAGTGCATCAATTCGGTGTTCACGTACGTTCGCGAATGGGAAGAATTGACCAAGCAGATCGGCTTCTGGGCCGACCTGGACAAAGCGTATGTCACCTTCCATCGCGCCTATGTGGAATCGGTATGGTGGGCGCTGTCTGAGCTGTTCGATCGCGGGCTTTTGTACCAAGGCCACAAGGTGGTGTGGTGGTGGCCGCAAGGCGGAACCACGCTTTCCGCCGGCGAAGTCGGCATGGGCTACAAAGAGGTCGATGATCCAGCGGTGACCGTCCGGTTTCGGGCGACCGCGCCCGTGTGCGGCTTTGAAAAGGTGAATTTCCTCGCTTGGACGACCACCCCGTGGACGCTTCCGAGCAATGTCGCCCTCGCAGTTGGTCAAGCGCTTGACTATGCCTTTTGCGAGGATCCCGGAGAAGAGGGCTCTTTCGTGGTGGTGGCAGCGGCTCGGGCGGAGTCTTACGGGCTGACGCCGGTGAAAGTAGTAAAGGGTGTTGACCTTCTCGGCGCCCGCTTTGCGCATCTGTACCGCTTTGGGGGCGAAACCCTCGGTGAAAACAGCGGAAAGGTGGTCGCCGCCAAACATGTCACCGTCGACTCGGGCACGGGAATTGTGCATACGGCGCCCGCTTTCGGTGAAGACGACATGCTCGTCGCGCGCGCGGAGAATCTCCAGATCCGTCAAAATCTCGCCCCGAATGGGAAGTTTTCTGCGGATCCGTTGCCCGACGGCGACGTCACGCTAGCGATCTCGGGCAAGTTCTGCAAGGACGCCGACAAAGACATCATCGCCGATCTCAAGGTGCGCGGCCTGCTGTTCAAGCGCGACACCGTCCGCCATCCTTACCCCTTCTGCTGGCGGGCGGATTCGGACCCGCTCATCCAATATGCGCGTCCCGCCTGGTTTATCCGCACCACCAGCGCTAAAGACGAGGTCCTCGAAAACAACGGCGCCGTCGGTTGGCATCCCGAGCACATTCGCGAAGGCCGTTTCGGAGATTTCCTCCGAAACAACGTGGACTGGGCACTTTCGCGCGAGCGTTTCTGGGGCACCCCGCTGAACATCTGGACCTGCGCCCAGTGCCAACACCGCGAGGCGCCCGCTAGCATCGCCGCGATGCAGCAGAAACCGGGCTTTCGTGGCTTGGATGCATCGGTCGATGCCGATCTCCAGGTGCACCGCCCGTGGGTGGACAGCATCGCGTGGGATTGCGCCAAATGCGGCGGAGCGATGGTTCGCGCGCCAGAAGTCATCGATTGCTGGTTTGATTCCGGTTGCATGCCGTTTGCGCAGTGGGGCTGGCCTCACCAAGGCGACGAGGCTTTCAAAAAGAGCTTCCCGGCGGACTTTATCTCCGAAGCGGTCGATCAGACCCGCGGCTGGTTCTACAGCCTGTTGATGATCAACACGCTGTTGTTCGACGATAAGACCTGCGAAGAAAGAGGACTCCCGAAGGTTGGATTTCCGCGTCCGTACCGCAATTGCGTCGTGCTCGGGCACGTCTGCGACATGGACGGCCGCAAGGAATCGAAGTCCAAGGGGAATTATACCTCTCCGAACTTGGTTCTCCGTGGGAAGACCACCATTGACGTGCTCCCGGACCCAACCTTGGAGCGGGGAACGGTCGGACTGAAGCCCGATCAGGTTCCTTCACTGGATTTGGGCAAGGACGACCGGATCACCGTGTCCGCGCTGGAAGGCGGCTCCTCTCTCAAAGTGAAGGTCGTCCCTGCCAAGGTGAAGCCGAAGGACACCGTGCATCTGCATCCGGACGATCTCGCCGCGATCGGGGCTCCACCCCAGGGCGGAAAAATCTGGTTCGCGACCCCTGGAGAAGCTCCCGGCGCCGACGCTTTCCGGTGGTTGTTCTGCGCCAGCAATGCGCCATGGTCCAACACTCGCCTGTCGGTTCGCGCGATCCGCGAGGGCCAACGCGAGTTTTTGATCCGCCTCCGCAATGTGTACCAATTCTTCGCGATCTATGCGGACATCGCCGTGAAGAACGGGCAATTCCATCCCAAAGCCAAGCGTGTTCCGTCAGAACACCTGCTCGATCGCTGGATTCGGGACCGGCTCAACCGCACGGTTCAGGAGGTCACCACCCAGCTCGACGGCTACCGCCTGTTCGAGTCCACCAAGGCGTTGTCCTCCTTTGTTGAGGATCTTTCGAATTGGTATGTCCGCCGTTCCCGCGAACGGTTTTGGGGTGAGGGGCCGGAGCTGGTCGACGCGCTCGGCACTCTGTATGACTGCCTCACTGAGTTCACGAAGTTGATCGCACCATTTACCCCGTTCACCGCCGAAGCCCTGTGGCAAGCGCTGGGCGGCCAAGATCGCGCAGCGAGCGTTCACATGGCGGAGTGGCCTTCGGTGGACACGGCGGCATTGAACCATGCGCTCTCCGAAGACATGGCGTTGATCCGCGATCTCGCGTCGATGGGGTTGGCGGCTCGCGCTTCGGCGAAGC
>SYKL01000257.1 GCA_005797785.1 Pseudomonadota bacterium
CGTTGAAGTAGGCGGGGACGGTGATCACCGCTTGATCGATCTCTTCTCCGATGGCGTCTTCGCAAGACTCTTTGATGTTGCGAAGGATGGCCGCGGAGATCTGCTCCAGCGTAAAAATCTGATCTTTGACTTTGACCAAGACCTCGGACGACTCACCTTCGACGATTTCGTAGGTGAACACCTGCTTCATCTTGTCGATCTGTTGCGAACCGAAATTCCGCCCGATCAACCGCTTGGCCGCGGCGACGGTATTCATCGGGTTTTCAGCGGCTTGCGCGCGCGCAGCCTCGCCCACCAAGCGGTTTCCCTGCTTGTCGATGGCAAAGACCGACGGAATGGTCTTCTGACCGTTCGCGTGTTCGATGACTTTCGGTTTTCCGTTTTCGATGATCGCGGCGCAGGAGTTGGTGGTCCCGAGGTCGATCCCGATGGCACGTCCCATGTGCGGTCGCCTTCCTCTCGGTGTTTGCTGCGGGTTCCGCCGACCGATTCCGTGTAGCACGCGGTTCGCTGTTCGGTCAACGGGGCCAGCGAATCGAGGTACAGGTGTAGTATTCGTTCATAAGAAACGCCAGTAATTTTGAATGACACTCGGTGGCAGCCGAGGTGGGTTAGAATGGCGGTGTTGCACATTCGTCAACCCATTGACGAATGCGGCGCCCGTTTTGGGGGAATGGTGAGTTCTAAGGGATTGGCGGACCGATTCAAACGCGCATTGGACAAGGGCGAGGACGAGCGCGCGCGCGACCGGCAGGCCGCTGAACGTCGGGCCGCGGAAGAGGAAGCAGCTCGAACTTTGCTTCTGGACCAGCTGTCGGAGTTTGCGGAGGCGGTCGGCCACGTGTCGTTTCGGCGCTCGGCGGAGGGGTTGGTGCTTCGGCGCGGCGAGCGAGGTCTGCGGTTTTTAGTCGAAGGAAACGCCGGATTGAAGGTGCAGGTGGAGGGTTGGCCCGCAGCCTCGGATCATTCGCTGGCGCGGGAGGCCGCGCTCGGGGATCGGTGGGTTCTATCGTTTGTAAAGCATGGGCAGACTGAGAAAATGCCGCTATTTGACCGTGGTTTGGAGGAGTTGATGGTGCAGGGTTTGGGCCTGCCTCGCCCCGATGCGGAGCCCGAGCGCCCACTCGGCGCCCGAACGACCGCGGCTTTAGTGGGGGAGGATGCTCCTTTTGTAGATGAGCCCGAGCCGTCAGAGGCACGGGCTAAACGGCTGTAGACGGGTGTATCCGGGCGGTTTAAAGCGGATCTCCGATGAACCGCACCTGCTGGATCGACCGCTCATTGCTCACTTCGATCTGGAACACGCCGCTTCCGACACGGACGGGCTCTCCCTTGGATGGGATTCGACCGAGAATTTGGAGCAGCATGCCTGCTATCGTCTCGTAGTCTCCCTGGGGCAGCGACCGGCCGGTGGCCTCAGTGAACCGCTCCAAAGAAATACGGGCGGAAAGCAGCCATTCGGTTTCTGAGATCCGGCGAACGTCCGCATCCCCGCCGTCCCTTTCGTCACCGATGTCGCCGATCAGTTCTTCGAGCAAGTCCTCGATCGTGACAATTCCAATAGAACCGCCATATTCGTCGACGACCACTACGAAGTGTTCCCGATCGTGACGCATCTGCTGCAGCAATTCGTCAACTCGTTTACTATCGGGGACATAGGGAACGAGCTTTTTGAGCGTTCCGACCTTTGCGCTGCGATCGTTTCCGAACAACAGATCGCGGGCGTAGATCACACCGGTGATGTGATCGATCCGCTCCTCATAGACTGGAATGCGAGTATGTCCGTTGCGAACGGCGATGAGGATGGCCTCTTGCACGGTATCTGCGGCGTCAACGGCATCCACCTCCACCAGAGGTGTCATGCATTCAAACGCGGTTTTCTCGGTGATCGCAAACACCCGCTGAATCATCTTGTGATCTTCGGGGTCGATCAGCTCGGGATCGGCGGGGTCCTGCAGCTGCAATAGAATTTCTTCGCGGGAAATTTGGGAGGGGGAGGCGCCGTTCGTACCGGAGAGCCCGCGGGACAGGCCGTTGACCATCGCGACAAAGGGTCGAAACAACACATGAGAGATCTCGAACCAACGCGCGGAATAGGGGGCGAGAAGGTCGGCGTGTTGCCGGTGCACGATCTTGGACAGAACCTCGCCAAACAAGGCGACCAAGAACGCATAAACCAGGAGCATCGGAATCAGTTCAAAAAGGGGCAGGCTTTTCATCGCCAGGACCACCGCAATGACTCCAACAACTAATGAAAAAACGCCACCGACACGTCGAATCCCGACGACCGCCGCTTCTTTGTCGGCCCACGCCAGGACCCGTGCCGCGGTTTTGTCACCGTTTTCATTGGCTTTTCCGAAAGTTTCTCGGTCGAGTGATACCAAAGCGACTGGAGCGCCGGAATAAGCGGCATAGATCGCCACCGTCGACACCGCGATCGCCCAGCAGGTCGAGGCGTTCATGGTTGCGCCTCAATGGAGTTGGACGCCCCTTCGACCGCATAAATCAGTACTTCGGAAATGCGACGCCCTTCCATGGTGTGAACGACATAGCGATGCCCGGATTGGACCACAGCGTCCCCCTTGGTGGGCAATCGGCCAAGAAGGTGGAAAATGAACCCTCCGAGGGTGTTGTAGCCGTCGCGCGGCAGCGCGATTCCGGTACGTTCCTGGAGATCATCCAGGTCGATCCATGCTTTCGCCTGAAAGGTGCCTGGCGCTGTTTCGACCAGCAATTCCGCTTCAGGCTCCTCTTGGTCGAGGAACTCACCGACCAATGCGGTGAGAAGGTCGTCCAGGGTAACGAGGCCCACCAAGGTGCCGTGCTCGTCGACCACAAACGCCATGTGCTGCCGACGAACGAGGAACTCTCGCAACATGCTGTTTGCAGGCTTGCTTTGAGGGACGTAGATCGGCGGTAAGGCGAGAGAACGGAGTTGTTGCGGTCCAAGGGGGGGAACATCGGGGTAGGCGCTGGCTTTTAGAAGGTCCTTAAGGAGCAGCACCCCGATCACTTCGTCGGTGCGACGCTGATAGACCGGCACGCGAGAGTAGGCGGCTTCTCGGCATTTTGCCAGCAGTTGTGGCCATGGGGTGTCGATGGGCACCGTAAACATGTCCGGCCGGGGTGTCATCAGGCGTCCCACCGTCAGTTCCCCGAATTCAAATACGGCTTCCACGATGTCGCGCTCACGTTCGGCGACCGATCCAGTGGCCGCACCTCGCTCCAACAGCGATAGAATGGAAGCTTCGTTCGAGTTGTTTCCCAGAGTGTTGACCGAAGCCTTCAACCAACCGGCCAACAGCCGCACGACAAACAGGAGCGGCCACCGCACGGGGGTAAGCGCCGCATGCAACAGGAAGAGCGGCCACGCGACGATTTGGGCCCACAGAAAAGAAAAGCGTCGCCCGATGGTTTTGGCGGTGGCGGTGGCGAGAAGCAAGGCCAGAGGCACCGCAAACCCGCAAGCGACGACCTCTGCGAGAAGCGGATGTTGAAACAGCTCATGGAACGAAAATCCGATCGCCAAAACCCCGGCGCTCACTTCGGCAAGGACTACCGTGGTCTCTAAGTCTGGTGTTCCATCGAGCTTATCGACGAGAAAACGCCCCGGGACGGAAGCGGCGAGGCGTTGTCGGTCGGCGCGCGAGATCGACACGATCGCCGAACGTGTCGCCGAAAATAGGCAACCCACCAGAACAAAAAATGCGATCCATGCAAAGATCATGAGGGCCCGCCGAAATGGTCGAAGGCCGGTGCGGGCCAGGAACCATCGCTCAGCGCCACTGCAGGAGCCTCGGTAAAACGGCCGATTCGAGTGAGTTGCGCGCCGAACCGGTGCGCCAAGGCAGCACAGGCTTCGCGTGCTTCTGGGGCGGCGCCGAACAGCAATTGGTAGTCGTCGCCGGCGGAAAGTTGAAGCTGGCGGACGTCGCCGTCGGCGTCAAAAGCGGGGTGCCAGGGCAGGAGGTCCGGATCGACGTTTGCGCCAACGCGAGAGGATGCGCACAGTCGAGGGAGATCGAGCGCCAATCCGTCGGACAAATCCATGGCGCCGTGCGCTAGGCCGGCTTCGGCGAGCGCCAGGGCAAATTCGAGCGGAGGTACCGGGCGCCGGAAAAGCTGCAAAGCGGCGTCGGAAGGGGCGGAACGCAGATAGCCCATGCCCGCAAGCCCCGGTACGCCGGTCACCCACAGGTCGTCGCCCGGGCGCGCCTGGTGGCGACAAAGGGCAGGACCCACCAAGGTTCCAGCCATGGTGACCGAGACCGAAATCACCGGGCTGCGGGTGGTATCCCCGCCGATCAGCGCCACCCCGAAGGTGGCACGCGCGTGCGCGACGCCGGTTGAGAAATCGGCGATCCATGCTGGATCTACGGGCTGAGGTACCGAGAGCGACAGCAGCATCCAGCGTGGGCGCGCGCCCATCGCCGCGAGATCGCTAACGGATACCGCTACGGCTTTATAACCGACGTCGGCTGCGGAACAATGGTGGTTCCAATGGACGCCATCCACCAGGGTGTCGACGGTGATGGCCGTTCCATCCGTCAAAACCGCAGCATCGTCCCCAGGACCGACCTGAACCCAAGGGGGAAGGGGCGCACTTGTCAGTCGCTCGATGATCGCCCGCTCGGTGGCGCCAGGTGCAGGGTCGGGGTGCAGATCAAGCTCCAGGATCGACCCATAATAAACGGTTTCGCAACGAAAGTCGAGACCGGCCTACGGAACGGGAAGTTGGGCGTCCCAAGGGAAGATGCCGTCGGGTCGGATCGTCAACACTCGGACGCTGTGTTTTGCGGTCTGTTTGTCGGCGGAAAACCCGGTGGTTCCGGTGACGGATCCGGGCGCGGTCGCGGCGATCAAAGCGTCTCGGAAAGCGGCCGGATCCTTTGCGGAGCTCCGCGCCGCGGAAGCGAGCAGCGCACCCAGGTCATGGACGACCGCTTCCAAGGGGGTGGGCGCGCGACCGGTGCTGGCGCGATATTTTGCGTCGAATGCCGTATCTTCCGGGGTGGAGCGGTACCACGCATCCGCAAACAGGCTGTCCAACACGTACTGGCCGCCGCGCGTCATCAGCGTGTCGCTGTTCCACCCGGACAATCCCATTAAGGGAAAGGTTGTCGAAGACTTTCTCGGCTTGAACTGACCGATGGGGAACTCCTCGTAGGCGAGGCCGGCGCAGGCGATCGGTACCCTTTGCGCATTGTCGGGAATAAAAAGCGCATCAAAATCAATGGTCGGAGGAAGGACCACTTTGGAGGGGTCGCCTCCATTGGCTTTGGCCTCGCTGCGCAATTTGTACAGCTCGCTCTGGCGTGCCGTATAGTCCTTGCGGCCCAACTTCTTAGCAAAGGGGATCAGGTCAGTGGCTTCCGGATCGTAAAACTGTTCGACGGTGATCGAGCCCCCTCGGGCTTCCACCGTTTCTCGAAACACCTGCGCGGCGGTGTGTCCGTAGGTATTGTCCGGCGCAAAGGTACCAAAAGCCTTCATTTGCCGTTGGCCCATCGCGACGTCCAACAAGGCCTCGATTTGGGTCTGGGGGTTGACCATTCCCTCAAAAACCCAGGTACGACCTTTTTGAGTGCCGACGGCCTGCGAGAGTCCGATCAAGGGAACCCGTAGGGCATCCGCGGCCGCTGCGACCTCGTCCGCGCCTTCGCTGCGCACCGGGCCCAAAACAGCGATCACGCCTTCGACAAGCACAAGCTTTTCAAGGGCTGCAATGCTTGATTCTGTAGTGTCGCCGGCGTCCACCACCACCAGTTTTCGCTGGGTGGAGGCGCTGCCGTATCCCAACTCCAAGGCCTCTCGGATCTGAGCGCCGACTGCGCCGTATTTGCCGGTGAGGGGAAGGAGCACGCCGATTTTGTCAGGGCGAACTACCGTGTTTTTGTCGATCTTCTGGATCAGGTACTTGGCAGCGGCGGTGAACGCAGGATTTTCCGGATGGTCGATCACCTGTTGGGCGAACTCACGCGCGCGATCGGTCTTTCCGGCTGCGTAAGCTTCTTCCGCCTGTTCCAAAGGCCTTTTGGTCAGGGGGGGCTCAACGTCGCCTTGGGCCACGCTTTCCAGACGTTCCCGCACTCGTAGAAGGACCTGTTCGTCCGCTTTGGCGTAGGACAGCGCTTTTTTGGAGTGTTCGCGAACGCCGGCCACGTCACCGGCTTTGGTGGCTTCGATCGCCAATAACAAGTAACGGTCGGCGTTTTGGGTGGCCAGAACGGGCTTTTCGGGGATTTCGGTCAGCTGTTCGTTGGTCGGCGTGCCGATCAGGAGCAGCCCAAGCTGAGCCGCATCCCCCTGGCTTTTTGAGGAGACGGCGCGATCGAAATGCGCTTTGGCGCTGCTCTTGTCGCCGGCCAGCCGCCGCTGTTCGCCGGCATAAACCTCGATTTGGGCGCGGGCTTCGTCTTCGAGGGTCTCATCGGATAGGGCCGCCTCCAACATCTGTGCCGCTTTGTCACGGTCGGAGGCCGCAAAAGCCAAGGCGTCGTCAATCACTTGGGGACGCTTACCGGCCCATGCCGTATTCGCCACGAACAAACCGAGAATCCACCACTTCATGTCTGGCGTTCCTTGAGCGCTTGGTCGAAGGCATGTCGCCGTTTGTGATCGCTGGGAGCGAGATTTTGAGCCCAGCGCGCGAGAGCCAATCGTTGCTCTTCGGTCAATTGTTCAGGGACATCCAACACGACCTGCAGGTGCAGATCTCCGCGTCCGCCCGCTTTCGGTAATCCTCGGCCGCCCAAGCGGAACATCTTTCCGGGGATGGTCGCCGCGGGGACGCGGATCGCGGTGGTCCCTTCGAGGGTAGGGACGGTGACATCGGCGCCCAACGCGAGTTCTGGGAAGGTCATCGGGATTTCGACCAAGATGTCGTCTCCTCGGCGCCGGAACAGGGGGTGATCGGCGACATTCACGATCACAAACAAATCACCCTCGACTCCGCTTCCCGCGGGAGCGTCGCCTTTTCCTTTGACCCGCAATTTTTGTCCGGTGGCGACGCCGGGCGGAATCTTCACCTTGAGAACGTCATCGTGGGTGTATCGGCCTTCTCCGCTGCACGGTTCGCAGGTTTTCAGAACTTTGAACCCCTTGCCATCGCAGTGGTAGCACTCGGATCGAAACACCCGAGGGCCCGTCGAACGTCCGGTGCCGTTGCAGATTTTGCAGGTTTCACGACCACCATTGGGGTTCGCGCCGTCGCCGCCACAGGTGCGGCAACGGATCTTTCGAGGAATGGTGAGCTCTTTTTCGGCGCCGATCGACACTTCCTCCAAGGATACGCGCACCGTATACCGGAGGTCTTCGCCCTTGGAATCGGACTTTCGGCGGAATAGGCCGCCGAGAAAGGAGCCTACGACCTCATTCAGCTCTTCGGGCCGAGGCGGTCTTCCATCGGCGGTGTACAAGGGGCCCAGACGGTCATAACGAGCGCGCTTTTCAGGATCGTTGAGCGTGTGATAGGCGGCGGTGATGTCCTTGAACCGCTGCGCCGCTTCCTCATTGTCCGGGTTGCGATCGGGGTGCCAACGCAGCGCCAGCTGGCGATACGCCTTTTTGATCTCGTCCGCGCTCGCGTTTCGAGGCACACCGAGCACATTGTAGTAGTCGCGGTGGCTCAACGTGCCCCCCTGAACAGGTCCATTTCTTAATCCGGCTGGGCCGAACCGTCCTCAGCGGGGGTCAGCGCATCCAACACCTTGACGATCACGGTGTCGGCAATGGGAAAGCCGGCGTTGGTAAGGTGAATTTTCTCGCCGTCGTCCGCGATCCAACCGCCCTGAACGAGCTTAGCCACCGCGTGGGAGGAGAGGTTCTGCGCACATTTTTCTCGAAGTTCGGTTCTGGAAACACCACCGACATAACGAAGACCGGAGAACAGGCGATCGATCGCCCGATCTTTGCCTGTCGGTCGTTCGGACTCGATCGTGGGATCGGGCATCTGTAAATAACGTCCGACGTCGGCGACGTTCTTCCATCTTATACCGGAAAAGGTATAACCGTGAGCGGAAGGGCCAATCGCTAAGTAAGGACGGTCGGTCCAGTACAACTCGTTGTGCTTGGAGCGGTGGCCGTCTTTCGCAAAATTGCTGACCTCGTAGCGTTGGATTCCGCGTTCGGCCAGGCGTTCGACGAGCAGATCGTACATTTCTCGCCACAGATCGTCGGGTGCGGGAACGATGGTTCCGCGTTGAAACCCGCGTTCAAAGGCCGTGCCCTCCTCGATCGTTAGCCCGTACAGGGAAACATGCGGTGGGTCGGTTTCCAATAGCCGCTCGAGATCCTCCGACAGATCGGCGAGGGTCTGGCCAGGCAATCCGAAGATGATGTCCATGGACCAACTGCGAACTCCACTTTGGGAGACCCACGCCGCCGTTTCTTGGGCGTGTTGCACGGAACATGCGCGGTTGAGCAGGTGCGCAAACTTTGGGTTGAAGGTCTGTAACCCCAGGGAGATCCGGTTGACTCCGGCGTTTAGCCAGTCGGATATGGCTTCCGGCGTCACATCCTCGGGATTGGCTTCCATGGCGATTTCAGCGCTCGGACTTGCATCTACCGCAGCTACCACCTCGCGAAGGTGCGCCGCGGGCATGCGGGAGGGGGTCCCTCCGCCAAAGAATAGGGTGGACGCCTGTCCTGGGAATTCCGGTCGTCTGAGGGCGAGTTCCGCCACCAGAGCTTTGGCGAAGGCGGCCCATGGAACGTCGCGATCGACCTCCACATAAAACGCGCAATACGGGCACCGACGCCGGCACCACGGGATGTGGGCGTACACGCCCCATGTCTCGCTCATCGTCGGCGATGTTGGGGGAGGACGCTGATTTCCGTAAATTCGCCCACTTTGGCGAAGGCCGCAGCGATCGCTTCGGGGGTGATCGCCTCCAAGGCGCGGCGGTGTTCGGCGAGGCCGGCCGGCAACGAAAACCGCTCTGAAAACGAGAGATCGGCGGCTCTTCCGCTGGCGCGTTGAAGGGCGAGGGCCGTCTGCCCTACCAACATCCGTTGGTAGCGGGACACCTCATCGAGCCGCAGCGGCTCGCTCAAAATGCGCTTCCACTCCTCTTGAAGGGCGGAGCGCGCCTCGGCGGCCCGTTCGGGATCGGTGGACAGCCCGATCGAAAATACCCCACCGTCCACTCCGGAAGCGGCGTCCGCCCACACATCATAGGCGAGCGCGCGCTGTTCCCGAAGCGCCAAAAACAGCCTGCCACCTTGCCCGTGCAGGGCGGTCGCCAACAATCGAAGGGCGCGACTTTCTTCGGGGTTCAGCTTGGGAAACCGGGCACCGAGCAAGCAGTGGACCTGCTCGTGGCCACCCTGCACCTGAATGGAGGTCGGCTGATAAGGCGAGAGCGCGCGCGGTGGAATCACGCTTTGGGAAGGTAAGTCCTTCAGCAGCGGTTCGAGGGCTTCGCGCACTTCTTCTTCGCCGATCCCTCCCACCACAGAAATGACGATATTGTCAGTGGCCAATTGTTCGCGATGCCAGCGGCGAAAACGCTTGGGGTTCAAGGTACGCAAGGTCGCAGGCAAGCCGAGGGCGGGGAGGCCCCATGGGTGATCGGGCCAAAGCGCCGCCCAGAGCTTGTCATCGGCAATCTCGGCGGGTCGGTCCGACTGTGTGCGAAGGTCGTCCGCCAATTCCTCGGCAACGCGCTCCCATTCTTCTTGTTCAAACCGAGGATCCGCGAGCAGGGTCCCAAACAGCTGCAGCCCTTCGGCGCCCCACATCGCGGGAAAGGTGCTTCGCAAGCCAAGGGTGCCGCGTCCGACCCCCGCATCTAAGGTGGCCGAAATGTCGTCGAGGGCATTTGCGAGATCGGCCGCGGAAAGATCTCCTGCACCCGCCTGAATCATGCGCGACCATGCGGAGCCGATGCCAGCGATCTTGCGATCTTCGGCGATCGCGCCTCCGATCGCGATGACGTCCACGGCCACCATCGGGAGATCTTCGGTCAACACGACGACCCGCACACCATTGCTCAAGGTGAAGCGATGAAGGCCGTTTTGGGCGGGAGAGTGGGGGTTGATGCGGGCGCGCTGGACGGAGCGTTCGAGCGCGTTGGGTTTGACGGCCGGATCGAGAACAAAAATCGACGCGTTGGCGGGATCGAGCCATCGGCGTGCGGCGGCCTGCACATCTTCGCGGGTCAAAGCGGCCACCGAGCGGCGTTGTTGTTCCCGCGCACTTGGGTTGCCAAAACGAGCGGTGTAGCTCACGAGATCGTGAGCGATGTCGTCGACGCCCTCGGTGGCAAACAGAAAGTCCGTGAGGATGGCGTCTTTGGCCCGGTGCATCCACGCGCCCGGCAATCCACGGGAAACCACACGCCCGATCTCATCTAAAGCGGCTTCGATCGCCGCAATCGTCTTTCCTTCGCGGGGGATGAACGACAAGCCGAGTGTACCACCCTGGGTCATCAGCGACAGATCCGAGGCGATCTCCCCGGCCAATTCCTCATCTTGCTGCAGGCGGTTGGCCAACAGGGCGGAGGCGCCTTCGCCCAAAGCGGTGAGCAGAACTTCCAATGCGGGTGCATCTGGATCTGAGAATGAAGGCCCGCGCCATACCATGGACACCGCGGTGGATTCGAACTCGCCGCGGAGGCGCTCCGCTACCGGATCGGCGGGCGTCGGGGGGGCAGGGAAACTCCGGGCCACCGGCTGGCCAGTCGAGCCCTCCCAACGACCAAAACAGGCATTGACGGCGGAAAGGATCTGGTCTGGCTCCACGTCGCCCACCACGGCCAGAATGGCGCGGTGGGGCAGGTGGCAGCGCAATGCAAATTGAAGCAGGGTTTCCCGTGTGAGCGCGTGCACCGCATCGCGCCCGGCCAGGATCGGTCGTCCGTAGGGGTGATCCGGAAACAAGCGTTCGGAACTATGATCCTCCAAGCGAGCGTTGGGATCCCCATCGTAGGCGGCGATCTCCTCGTACACCACCTGCTTTTCGCGTTCGATCTCGTCGGGATCGAGGCTTCGTTGCAGCATCATGTCGGCCAAGATCGCTATCGCCTGCCCCGCCGAAGAGGCTTCCACCGTCGCATGCAGGACGGTCTCGTCGTAGGAGGTGAAGGCGTTGAGTTCACCTCCTAGACCCTCTACTTCCGCGGCTGCCGCTCCAGGGGCGCGCGCAGCGGACCCCTTGAACCACATATGTTCCAAAAAGTGAGCTGCCCCCTCCTCTCCGGGGAGCTCGTCGATCACGCCCGCGTCCATCCAGAGGTAGACCGCAGCGATCGGTGAGGTGGATACTGGCTGAACCAGCAGTCGAAGCCCATTCTCGAGGATGTGGTCCATCACTGAGTGGATAGCTCCATCGGACAGTCCGACCGCAGCTCGTAGCGGTAGTAGCCGAGCTCGTCGGCCCAGATCTCACCTTCAAAAGGCCAATTTCGCACATTGCGCTGGGCTTTGGTTTTGCGCAGGCGGCCGACCTTGTCGCCAAGGCCGGTGTCGCCGGTGACCGCTGCGCGCTCGTAAAGCGTGGCTTCCAACTGCATCATATCGAGGCGGGTGATTTCGACATTGTCGAGAAAACCACCGAGATCTTTTCGACGGCGTTCGAGCGCCGCTTGAATACGGGTTCCCTCGGTTTTGGCACGATCCGCTTTGCGGGCGCGCAACATTTCCACTGCCTTCGTCGCAAACCGGTTGTTCACCCGGGATAAACGCTCGGCTTCGGCGTCGGCCGCCTCCGAAGCCCGGATGGCATCCAGCAGGCGATCTTCGCCAGCGAAGGAGCGAAGAAAGCGGTAGGGGAGGGCGGTGGGCTGGCCTTTGGAAGCGGCGGCAACGTCGGAAAAGATGGCTTCCGGTGGCAATGCCGGGACGGTGGCGTTGATCTCCTCGCGCAACGGGCCATAGTCCGCCGCAAAGGCTTCGATCGACTCGCGAGCTGCCGGGAATTTGCACAGGGTGAACAGCGCATACGTGCGCAGAAGCTCACTTTCCGGATGGTACAGATCCTGCAAAAACGGGGTTTCATGGTTGTAGAGCAGCGCCAGGGCGCCGGCCATGTCGTTCAGTCGGTAATGCGCCCAGGCCCGTTCAAACTGGGCTTCTGGCCAATACGGGCTGCCGCGGGACACCCCGGCATACGCCTCCATGGCCCGAGGAAAATTCTCGGCTGCGAAGTAGATTCGACCCAGATTGATTTGAATGGAATCCCGGAAACGAACAGGATCCTCGCTCTTTTCGATGAGGGCTTGGGCGATGACCATCGGTGCGATGGCGTCCACCGGCTTGCCCTGCTGGGCCAACACCACTCCTCTCAGGAGTTCCGCCCGGCCAAATTGCGGGGATTCGCGATCCACCAGTTTGAGGGCGGTGAGCGTTTCGGCGAGGTTTCCCTCCTGAAACTGGAAGCGAGCCACCGCCAAAGCGACGGCCGAACGGGCGGAAGCGTCCGCGTCGGCGGGAACGACCTTCAAGGCCGCGGCCAGCAGACGTTCGTCGCCGACCCGAGCGGCGGCATCCGCCGCTTTCGGAAGGTCCGCGCCGATTTTAGAGGCGTCTTGCTCCGCTGCTTTGGACCAGGCCAGCAACGCCGCATACGGAAAATCCAGCTCGGACAGTGTAGAACCGAGCTTTACCCAGGCTTCCCCATGTTGAGCGGAGGCCTTCGGATCCTCCAACACCACCCACAACGCATCCGCGGCAGCCAGGCGATCACCGCGCGCCATGGCCGCTTCATACTCGGTAAACGACACCGTTGCTGCGCTGGGAGGCACCGTCTTGGGGGCCGCGGGAGAACCCGCCAATAGGAGCAGTAAAGCCCACATCAGCGCTTTCCTGGCTTCTTCGAAAAGAAGGTGTAGCCGATGGTGACATTCACATTCTGTTTAAAGTGGGTGGAATCCGTTAGTTTACGGTGCTCGATCATCAGGTCGTCCTGCAGTTGCAGCCGGATCGCCCCGTTGTTTGGAAGGAAAAACCGAGTTCCTACGCTAAGAGACAGGGCAGGAGCAACCGCGATGCCGCCGCCTGGGATCACCGACTGTTCGATCGCCGCGCCGAGGTGCGCGCCGCCGTACACATCGTAGTGGACGATCTTCTTACCGCCGACATTCATTTTTGCGTAGATCGGTGCGAATTGCGCACCCACGCGGGCAGAAGCCAAATACCGATAGGCATCGGGTGCAACGCCATACAATGGGCTTTCCAACTCGCGATACATCGAGTTTTTGAGGCCATAGCCTACGCCGAGTCCACCGCCGATCGACAGCGATTCGCTCAAGTGGCGATCGACGGTGAGCTGCAGGTTAGGGGTGGTCAACAAGGCGTCAAACGGCATCCACCCAAGATGAACACCGAGTTCGGTGCGATCGGTCTTGGGATACAAAAGCTTCTGCACCACGGACAGATCGCTCTGTTTGACGACACCAATGTCCACGGTCTCTTGGGAATAAGCCGCTTGGGGAGCGAGCAACAGCCCCAGGGCGAGCAGGCGATACATCAAGGCTCCAGCCGATCAGAACGGAAGTTCGCGAGGCATGCCCGCGATGGGTAAATAGTAAATACGAACGGGAACTTCGTAGTCGGGAACTGCACTTCCGTGAAAACGGATCGCATTGTCGCCGGCATCGTAGCTCCATCCGTCGCCGTAGGTCACAAAGCCGCTATCATCAATGGTTTCGGTGGAACGCTTGACCACATGACCATCCACAATGACGGAAATGGAGTCCACATCGGGGACCTGTTGCAGGACGAAGGAGTCGAGCAGGGAGTTCAGGAGTTTGCCGAGTTGCTCGAGCGTAGCGGCAAAGTCAGCGATGTGGCAGTTGTCCCCGCTGCCTTCGGCGATCGGTGAATATCGTCCGCCGGTATCGTCCACAAACCATTGCAGGCGTTGCACGCCCCAGGTGGTGGCCCCGCCGCTGTTGCAGTTGTCGGTGGTGGGACCCACGACGGCAAAATTCATGCGATGGTGAAACTGGTCAAATAAGGCGGAATATTCGTTGGGCAGACCGTCGCCTTGGGACATGCGTCGGGAGGTGTCGCCTTCATCGGTGATGATGATGGGGATGAACGTGCTGCCCTCTCGAAGAAGGCCGGCGTTGGAGCCGATGTCCGCGTCGGTGAACTGGTTTTCCTCGAAGCAGGCGTCGGGGGGATCATCGACCGCGCGGCACATCGCCATAAAAATGGCTTCCAAGTGCTCTTCGGTGCCTACGCCGCATTGGTCTTCCCAGGTGCCCGAGCCGCACAGGCAGTTCATGTACTGGACGGTGAGCTCGTCGCCGGGAGGTGTGGGAGGGTTTACGCAATCGTAGTTTGTATCGGATCCAAGCTCGGTGGCATCGACGATGCAGGTCGAGTCGCAGAGGAGGTTTGCAGTGAATTCCGTGGCCACATCGGGGGTGTTGTTGTCGAGAATGGGCGTTGCGCCATACAGAGCGCCGTAGGTGGTTTCGACATCGGTGGTGGTGATCGCCAGTTGGTAGTCCACAAAACTGGCTTTGTCTCGAACGCTCGCGATGTAATTGTCGACAGCGTCGGCGAGCCCGTCGGTGCCGCCTACACCGCTTTCATCGTCGGTAAACTGACGAATAAAGGTATCAAAATTGAGCGCGAGCCCTTCGGATTCGTCCAACATGGAGGAGCTATTGTCGATGACGAACAGCACGTCTGCATCATTGCTGAAGTCTTCTTGAACGTGGCCGGCCACCCGGAACAATTCCACTTGGTTGCAGCCCAACGCGAGCATGCAAAGCGACGCGAACGTCAGCCGACGAACCATGTGTCCTCCGCGGTCAGAGCATAGCCGGTTCGAGTTTCCCCAGCTGTAGGCGCGTGAATTCGACATTCCCTTGACAATCCATTGCGTCGTCGGAAAGCCCTAAACCTTGCATCTAGACGGTGGGTTCCCAGCCGATCAACATGGCCTCCACTGCCTTGCGATCCGTGGCGGTGAGGGCGTCAAATTCGATGCCCATTCCGGGGGTGCCCCCGTCCGTTTTTCGGACGACCCAACGAACCTCGCCAAAAGTCTCGACGGGCTTAGTGCGGCCTGGAATGCGGAGTCTCAGCTTGAACCGGGTGCCAATGTCGAGGGGTTTATCCGTTTGTATAAACATCCCACCCAAGGAGAGATTCGCGCTGTAGTCCGCCAAAAAGTCGTCGAGTCGCTCGTATTCCACCAACATCCGGATGGGGATGCGCGTGGCAATACGCTGTTCCATGGATTTTACCCGACCGGACATGACGATCTCTCGGATCAGGTGACGTTGACGAGGTGGTGAATCAAATTGAAACCGTGCGCGACCCGCCGTGGGGGCGGAGTGTTTCGCTGTCGGTGAAACTCCAAGACATCATACCAGAGTTCTGCCAGCTCACGCCGGAGGCGCTCGTAGCGGCGGCCGCCAATCCACTCGCGAAGCGGACTCAATGCTTCCGGATGGGCTCCTTCGTCGTAGCTGGAAAACAGGCTCACCAGTGCCTCCTCCAACTGCGGATGGAAGTGCGCCTCCTCGGTAGGTGCTTCGCTAGGCTCGTCCAACTCAAGAACTTCCGGCTCTGGTTCGGGGTCTTTGGGCCTCGGCGCCATGTAGGCCGGTGGAATCAACGGTCGAGGGCCGGTGGGCTCCTCGGTGGGTTCGGTATAGATAGGGTGGGGAGCCGGTTTTGTGGGCGGCGGAACGGCACGTTGCACGGATGGCAGGGTGGGTGCAGCCTTGGGGGTGAGGGACTGCCGAGGTTGTGCGGGTGCGGGGGTTCGACGCGCATTTCGGTGTGGCACCGGGACCGGGCTGCGTGGTCGTGCGGGCGGCGTTGAGGTGCGGTGGTCCACGGCTCCGGGCAGGGGAGTGACTCCACGTTCGGCCAGGAACGCCGAAGGATCGCCATACTCTTCGGTAAACTCCTTTAGAGTGTACCCCCCGCGAAGTTTGGTGGGGCCGGGATCATTGCGGGATTCGACGATCCGAACTCGGCCAGTCGCCTTGGGATCGAGCACGATTTCGGGCGCGATCAAGATGTCGACTTGCAAATTGGCCGGACCGACAACGATTTTTTCGGTGGCGGATATCGAGCGGCAGTGAACCTCTTGTTTGCCGATGTGAACTTCCCGAGCCTGAACCGTGTCGGCGTCGACCTTACCGGTGAGAATCAGCTTTCCTCCTGCTTTTAGGACTCCGGTGACCGTCTCGTCGCAACGCAGAATCAAGTCGCCCCCGACGATGATGCTCCCGATTTTGCGACCCCAAAGGGTGTCGAGCTGAACATCCCCGGCGTACGTCAGGGACAATTTGCCATCGGAGAGATCGAGATCGAGGCCAACAGGAAGGATGAACGGCGGTGGGTTCACGGGCGGCCTCGGGATCGAGTCAGTGGATCGTAGCGGTCGGGTGCGGCGACGGTCAATAGGGCTTGAGTCGTTTCAGCCCCTCAAGGGCCGGAGGATGATCCGGTCGAATGGAGACGGCGCGAGAATATGCGGTGGTGGCGTCGTCGGCGCGGTGCAACTGTTCGTACGCCGCGCCGAGGTGCGTCCACGCTTGGTAGTGCCCGGGCATGAGCCGAACAGCAATTTCTAGCGCGCGAACAGCGTCGCCCGGGCGTTCGAGAACGATCAATGCGTCGCCCAAGTCCGCCCACGCGAAAGGATTGCAGGCATCGACGCCGATCGCCGCCCGATACCGAGCCATGGCCTCGGTGGGATTCGCCTGCAACATCGCCTCATTACCCTCGGATACCTCGGCGGATGAGCGCTCGCGCCATTCGGGATTAGGGCGGCAGGGATCCGGCGGAACCGAAGGAAGATCATCGGTTATGGCGATGGGAGGGAGGGGCTCCGCTTCTCGTACCTTGACCACCCTGCCGCCGATCACGGCCGCCGCCGAATCTTGGGTGGGTTGGCTGCGAAAAACCGCGGCGTCAGCTGGCGCACCGGTATCGCAGTGGGTGGCGGTTCCCGTCGCCAAGCACAGTTGGGAGGGCAGATGGCAAGCCGCATCAAAACACGCAAAAACAGCTTGTGGCAGGGTGCTGTAGCCGGGGGCTGCGATATCGGTCGTGAGCGTGCGGTCGCTTACAAAGCGGGTTTCGCCGGTACAGCGGACATTCCAGGCGCCTGGGGTACCTCGGGGCGCCTCCGCGCTACGAAAATCGAGCTCAGTAGGGCAGATGTCCGTCCCGGCGGCGGCGCAACAGGCGCGAACGCTGAGCACCGGGTCCGCGGCCAGGGCTGAGCCGATCGCGAATGCGATAATCATTCGCCTTGTATCACGTCTTCGGCGCGCTTTCCGCCGCCGACGAGCTGGAGTTCATCGTCGTGATCGTCGGAGATCTGTGCGACGTACCGAAGGGTCTTTTCAAACTCGGGAAAGTCGAGGTGATTTCCGAGCAAGGTAGCGGAGAACGACAGGGTGTTGTCCTCAAACAGCAGAAACGATCCGAACAGTACTTCCGTGTTCAGACGAAGGATGCGATGCAGCAATTCCAAAGTAGGGTCGCAATCTTTTAAGAGGATTGACGCAAATCGACAGAAGGTGTCCTCTCCCTCCAAAAAGAGGGAAACCATGACTACCGTCGACCCATACTTGAACATGTAGAGCCCGTCCTCTGACTGCTCTGCATCCAAGTCCATTTCGGCGAGGTACAACTTCACCCGCTCGTCGAGAATGGCCAGCAATGAAGGCTCGTGTTCGGACACGTTATTCCTTCCGTTTCAGGCGGTCTTTGAGTGCGCTGCGACGGTCCTCGCCACTCACCGGTGCCGGTTCCGCGGCCTTGGGCGTATCCACCGCTTTCGCGGGCGCTGGCTCCTCGACGGTTTTGGCGGGCTCCGCCGTCTCCTCGCGGGAGCGACGCAGGCGGTCCCGAAGCGCGTCTCGGGCATCGGCCGGTTTGGTTGTTTCTGCGGTGGCGGGTGCCGTTACGGGGGCGGCCGCGGGTGCCGTTACGGCCGCTGCGGGTGTCGGCCCGGGAGCGGCTGTTGGAGAGGCCGCTGGCGTGTCTGCGGCGCTTCGGCGAAGCCGCTCGCGAAGCGCTTCTTTTGGATCGACGGCCGGAGTTTCCGGTGGGCTGGCGGGCGCTTCGGACGCGCTGCGGCGCAGCCGATCGCGAAGGGCTTCCTTGGGATCTTTGGGCGCTTCGGCGGGAGTTGCCGAGGCTGGAGCGGCGGGCGGCGGTGCGGCCGCGGGCGGTGCGGCGGCCGGTTCTTCGGCGGAGGAGCGCTTCAGGCGGTCGCGGAGGGCCTGCTTGGGATCGACCGCGGGAGCAGGCGCGGGGACCACCACCGGCGCGGGATCGGCACTTTCGCCCTTCTTCATTCGGTCGCGGAGGCGATCGCGGGCATCCGATGCTGGTGCAGCTGCGCGCGGAGCGGCGGGTGCGGGCGTTTCTTCGCCCTTTGAACGCTGCGATTTCCCCCAGCGCTTTTGTTCTTCCGGCGCCTCGGGGGCGCTTTCGGCGGCTCGTGCGCCCGGATGATTGCTGAAGGTGTGCATGGAAACGGCAGAGAGCGGGATCGCTGGCCCCGATTTTCCTGGCTCTGGACCGCGGATCGGAACCCCTCTGCCTCGGATATTGTCTGTCCCACCGATGCTTTTCCCGCGACGGGTCTGGTTCCGGACTTCCTCCATGGTGTTGGCCAAGGGAAGCCCGTCGTTGACGCGATCGAGCACCTTTTCGGCGGCCTCGACCACATCCGCGGGTTCGCCAATGCGATCCCCCGGATCTCCGGCCAACATTCCCATGACGAGATCTTTCAGAGGTGCTGGTACCTTGCCTTTGGCCAGTTTTTCGAAACGCCGCGCCGCTTCTCCGCCCGCGGCTTGATCGCGGATCGCGTCGAGGGTGCCATTATAAACCGGTTCGTTGGTCAACAATTCTGCAGCAATCAACCCCAACGAAAAGACGTCGGCGCTGGATTCCTCAAGGCCGCCGCGCATGCGCTCCGGAGGGCAATATCGAAAGGCATCCTCGTGCGGCACAACGCTCGGATCATCGCGCCAAACGATGATTTCCACTTGGGGGAGGCCGTAGCCGATCATCTGCGCTTGGCCATCTTCCTTGAACAGCAGCCGCGAAGGGGACAGTGCACCGTGTGAAAATACGCCTTGTAACGGACCAACGTCGGCGGCGTCTTGCAGGATCATCGACGAGAGGTACAACAACTCGCCGACCGCGCGCGGGCTGACGGTCTGATTGCGGTCTCGGAAACTGCGCAACAGCTCCATCGCCGTCCACGAGGTCCCCGTGGGGTATACGAAAACCCCTTGGTCCGGCAGCCAAGCAGACACTTCCAGCAGGCCGGTGACCATTGGAAAATCGAGGAAACTCCGAATGATCTCGATACCACGGTTGAGAACCGAATGGCCCCGGTAGCGTTCGTGAAACGCGATTGCCGTATGTTTCAGCCCATCCCTGCCGTCGTCGAGTTCGACAAGATCCGCGGAGGGACCCGAGATTCGTCGACCAGTGGGGACGAGCCCGCCCCATTCCGACATGTTGTGCTCCGTTCGTCGTCGGCGGGACGCTACCACACAATGCGGGCGGGTTACATTGGGCTGCGGTGCACTTCTTTCTCGCGTCGGGCCTGTAGAGTGGAATAAGCGGCGATCGAAGCTGGAAGAAGGAAGCCGAGGTATTGGGCGTGAACAAACAATGTGGCGCCCGCCATCGAACCCAAAGTGAAGGCCACCACGGTGCCGATCCGAAGCCAATTGGCGCGCACTTCGCGCGTTCGGGGGGTGCCGGGTTTCATCGACCAAACTTTGACGAGTCCGATGCCGAGATCCGTGGTGATTCCTGTCAAATGAGTAGTTCGAACTGTGGAACCCGATGCGGTGGTGAGGGTCGCGTTTTGAAGGCCGCTGGCCAGACACAACAGCGCCAGAAATAGGTAGTCTTTTTGAAGGTTGAACCGTGCGCCGAAGTCACCGAAGAAATCGAAATATCCGCCGAGTGAGGCGGATAAGATACAGACAGTGGCGAGGGCCATCGCTCGATCGTAGTGCGGTTGAAGTCCGCGGTGAAAGCGGTGGTCCACCAAGTAGGCGGAGATGATGGCGCCCGCCAAAAAAAAGATAGGAACGGACAACATTCCAAGAACGTGGTCCCAGGCTCCGTTGGCGGCGTCGATGCCAGCCAGCGTATGAAAGCCGGTTACGTGCGTAACAAAACGACCCGTCGCCATGAACGCGCCTGCGTTCACGTTTCCGGAGAGAAAACTGAGCAGGTACCACTTCAGAAAAATACGTTTTTGAACAGCATCGTCGGCGCGATGATGGAACATACGCCGATGTTATCCAATTTTTCCAAGCGGCGGTGGCGCCTTACGCAACACGACGTTGGTTCAGGCTTTCTTGTAGGGGATCAACTTTTCTTTGAGCTTGTCAACGGTGCCGCCGAGCAGTGACATCAAACCCTGAACGCCGGTTTCACCTTTGTTCAGGTAGGTGTCCAAGTCGATCAACGCGGTGGTCGTCGCAAATACGCTGTTCATCTCATGGTTGAGTTTGATCCCGCCCATCACCGGCAGTTTGAAGATGTTTGCAAGGTCCGTCTTGTACATTTTGATGATGTCGTCGGGATCCGTGAGCAGGTTTTTGATTTCCGCGGCGATGGTGAGCGTCGCCTTCGATCCAATCAGGGCCTGCTGAATGGCGCTTCCGCCGGTCTTCCGGTCCAGTGTGATGTACACGTGGGTGAGCACCGGATCGTTGACCGTCTTGAATTTGATCCATTGGCGATCGTTGTCCGCTCGAAAAGCAACGGACGGAGAACCATTTCTGGCCATGGCTCGGACGATTTCGCCGACAAGCATCTCGTCTTTGGATTCGCGAAGCTCGGCTTTGTTAGCAAATGAAGTCAGAAAGCTGAACATGGGAAACTCCTATCCATCCGTGAGTTAGTTACCGAACCGGCCGCGAAGGTACTTTTTGAGGGCGTTCAACGTGGAGCCAAGGTGATCTTGGAGCACGTCGTATTTGATCTTGTAGTCGGCCTGCACGTAGTCATCGATGCAGAGGTAAAGATCTACTTGAACGTACACATAGCCGGTGTTCATGTCGCCATCGACGGTGATCGTCCCAGGCTCAGCGGTCTGCAGATAGCCGCTCTTGAACTCCGCTTTGAGGGCCTGCCAGATCTTGTTGAAGTCGTTGCTGCGCTCGCCGTAGCCGACGATCACACTGGCGCGATGTCCCTCGACTTTGGCGCGGGTGAGATCCCCGGTGAGGTGGGTGACGCGAACGATGATGCGGCTATGATCCTTGAGATTTTCGAACCGCAAGTAGTGGTGGGTGCCGTCGCTCGATAGGTCGATCAGCGCGTAGTTTTGATCGAGGGTGCTGGTGATCACCGCGCCCAAGAAGACTTCATCGACGTGAGAGGCGAAGGCGTGGTTGTTGAAGTAACGCCAGCTTTCCTTGACGAGCCCGCCGAAAACCTTGTCCATCCGATCATCGTCGCTCTCGTTGGACGAGGAGGTCGCAGGGACGGCAGGCACATCCAGGCCTGCGAGAAGAGCAGGGTGATCGCCGATGCGCAACCAGTCGGTCATCCCATCGAACCAAAACACGTCTGCACTGTTGATTTCTCCGCCGGAGACTTTGCTTTTCAGTGCGCGACGGCTGAACGGGCCAAGGCTGCCGGCCGCGCTGTGCACATGAACGGCTTCGGCGTCAGGGGAAGGAAGGGGGGGAAGGCTACTCATACCGATGTCCTCGCAGTCTAGGCGGTAACCGGTTCGTGCGGGGGCGTCCGCTGCGTCGGAAACATTCTGTGATCGCGGTTTGCAGGCGAATTGTATGGCCGCTCTTTACTTTCCGTCGGATTCCGGTCATCTTGATCAGACCGGCAGCCGCGGTCGAATCGAGTGCCTCGGCGTCGGGAAAATACGGAGTTTCCCGGATGGTCGCGACCCCAAAGATCACGGGCACCACGCCCACCCACAGCAGCAAGGATCGGCCCGATCCCTGGAATAACCACTACTTTTCGCTGGAGTTGGACGGCGAAGAGGTGGCGCACTTTCAAGAGTGCACCGGGTTTAAGTCCACGGCGGAGGTCTTCCAGATCCAGGAAGGGGGTCACAATGACTCCATCATCACGCGATCTGGCCCCAGCAAATGGGCAAACATTACGCTGAAAAGTCAGCTGTCTGCGAGCACCCGCCTCATGGAATGGCGGGATTCCTACATCACCGATGAGGGGTTCAGCAGCCGGCCCACCACCCAAGCTGCGGTGGTGATGCGGGCGTTGGACGGGACAGAACTGCGACGGTTCACCATGGTCGCGGTGTGGCCGGTCAGCTGGACGGGGCCGCAGCTCTCGTCCAAAGGCTCGGCACTGGGCGTGGAAACCTTGGAATTGGCGTTCGATTCGCTTGTGATCGGAGACTACGTTCCGCCGGAGCCACCGCCGCCACCACCGCCACCGGAGCCACCCGACGAATTTGATGCGGGCACGGTTCAGTTTGAGCTGAACAGCTCGGAATTGTCGGACGAAGGCCGAGAGACCCTGGACGAGCTGTCCGAACAGCTGGATGCTCACCCCGAGGTCAAAGAGATCTGGGTGGAGGGGCATACTTGCGATCTCGGTTCGCGTTCGCTCAATGAAGGCCTGTCCAAGGATCGCGCCAAGTCGTGCAAAGAGTACCTAGAACAGAAAAACCCTGGAATCAAGTTCTATTCTGAGGGGTATGCTTGGGATTATCCGGTGGCGGCCAACAAACCGGCCAACCGCGATGGCTCGCCTCGCCGGCTCAACCGCCGCACCAAGTTCTATACTTCGGCTCGGAGTGGGCGACGGGATGGGGAAATTCCTTACGTGGATTACTAGCGGTTTCGCCCTTTTAGGCGGATGTGGGTCGGGATCGCCGAGCAGCGAGGCGGCCGCGCCGGGGGTGGCTCAGTTCCATCTCGAGCGTGTAGCCGAAGGATTTGCTCAACCGACCGACATTCAGGCCGTGCCAGGTAGTAAAGCACTTGTCGTTCTCGGGAAGGAAGGCACCGCCTGGGTTTGGGAACCCGGCGGCACCCCTCGGGAATGGCTGAACATCGCCGTAAAAACGGATTCGGAGCTCGGCCTGCTGGGGCTGGCTTTTCATCCTGAATTTGCGACGAATGGTAAGTTCTATGTTCATTACAACCCGAAGGACGGAAAGACCCGCAGCCGGATTTCGGAGTGGACGACCGACCCCACCGGTTTGAATTCGGCGAAGGAAGGGAACCTTCTGCTCGAAGTCGATCAACCCTACGAAAACCACAATGGCGGCCAAATCCGCTTTGGTCCGGATGGATTCCTGTACATCGGCTTGGGGGATGGAGGCGCCGCTGGAGATCCCCATGGGTATGGGCAAGATCGCGGACAATGGCTCGGCAAGCTGTTGAGAATCGACGTCCAGTCCGGGAGGGCGCCGCCGGACAACCCTTTTGTGGGTGACCCTTCAGTGCGACCTGAGATTTGGGCGTACGGACTCCGTAATCCGTGGAAGTTTTGGATTCTTGGCGATGGAAGCGTCCTGGTGGCTGATGTGGGGCAGGACACCTGGGAGGAGGTGGATCGGGTCCACCGGGGCGACAACTTAGGCTGGCGAATCATGGAGGGAAACGAGTGTTTTGAAGCGGAGACCTGCTCCAAAGTGGGCCTGCAGTTGCCGGTGGCCACCTACGGCCGGAACGAGGGGGTGTCGATCACCGGCGGGGTGGTGTCGAGCATCGGTCCCTACGCAAATCAGTTTTTGTATGCGGATTTTGGAACGGGGAACTTCTGGGCGTTGCCGGTGGCTGGCGGGGAGCCGCGCCTGCTCGGGCCAACGAAAATCAACCCTTCGACCTTTGGTTTGGGCAGCGACGGCGCGGTATACGTGGCGGACTTTGGCGGGGGTGCTTTGTACCGGGTAGAGTAACTCGTGGAGTTGTCGCTCAAAACCAGGGTATAGGAACGCCCCTGCTACCTAGTCCCAGAAGAACGACCACCAGGGCTGCGCCAACATCTGCCGCACTCCTGAAAAAGTGGCGTCACCGTCCTGAAATGCGGTGTTGTGGCAATAGAGGAAGGTCTCCCACAACAACTCCCGGTACTCGTCGATGCGGGTGGGCGGCCGGGTGGACCAAAGCCCGATGCTGCTCCGGCCCACATGCGCGATCTGCGTGCCGAAACGCGCATTCCATCGTGAAAAGATCGCCGACTGCTCGTGCGGCTGCGGCGAATCATTCCAACCACCCAATCCGAGGTAGATCGGCACATCCACGGCGGGACACTGCAGCAGAATGCAGCGAACTTCCTCCTCTTCGGCGAGAAAGTCCGGGGCGCCGTCGGTTTCATGGCCCACATACTCGGCACCATGCCCGGGTAAAACCCGCCAGGCAGGCCGGATCGCGTTCATTTCGGCTCGTAGTTGCTCGACCACGGAGGCGCTAAAACGTTGAATGGCCCGTTGCTCCAAGGTTTCCAGCACAGCCGCCGAAGGACTTTGGGCACGATGGGCGTGCAAGCGCTCCAGTACCTCTTCGCAATCGGCGCCCGCAAACCAGTCGATCATCGGTTCTGCACCGACCAGAACCGGCACCAAACCGGTCCGCGGCGCGTGGGCGCGGGCGGTCTGCCAGAGTTTTAAGCTTTCGTCGGCGGGAAGCGCTTCCGTCATCATCGCTTGGATCGGAAACTCAAAACCGATAAAGCGATCAATGTCTTCGAACCTCGGGATTCGGGCGCCACGGTCATTGAGGTATCGCATTGCTTCGGCGGTGTTCATGACAAACCTGCTGTTCGGCCCGAGGATTCAACGCTCCTGCATGGATCATACCCGGAGCGGACAACTTTGTTTCGGGAATCGGTAACGAAGATCGATTTCGGTTAGAGTGACGAGTGGAGGTAGGCTTGCAACCGGTCGCTCTGGGCGGATTTATGGGGACGGGCAAGACCACCGTGGGCAGAAAGCTCGCGGAACGACTCCAGTTTCCGTTCGTTGATACGGATGAAGTGTTGGTTCAGCGTTATGGTCCCATCGCCAGCCAATTTGCCGAATGGGGAGAAGAGACGTTCAGGGCGCATGAACGAGAAGTTGTGCTGGAGCACTGCGACAACAAACTTCGGGTTCTTGCCACGGGAGGGGGCGTTTGGACGAGCGAATCCCTACGCTGGTATCTGCGGGAGTCGGCGTATTTTTGTGTGGTGCTCACTGCACCCTTTGAAGTGCTGGCGCGTCGCATACAAGCGTCCGGTCGACCTCTGGTTTCGGTGGCTCGGGAGTTGTACGACCAACGGCAACAAGCCTACGCCGATGCGGACCTCCGGCTAGACACCCATGACCTCAGTGAGGATCAGGTGATCGAGGCGATTCTATGCCGTCTTTGACTGTGCCGCTCCGCGAGCGCGCATATACCGTACATATCGAACCTGGGTTTTCTGGCCTGGGTCCCACCCTCCAAGGGGAGGGGGTTCGCCGTGTGGTGGTGGTGACCGAGCCCGTGGTAGCGAATCTGTGGCTGTCCACGCTGATTTCCGAGTTGGAGGGAGCCGGGATCCTCGTGCAGCACCAGGTGCTCGCGTTGACCGAAGCCACCAAAACGTTCGACCTGTGGCGAGAATGCGTGGAGGGCCTCCTGGAGTTGGGCGTCGACCGGCGAACCGTGGTGGTCGCTCTCGGCGGCGGAGTCGTCGGGGATGTCGCCGGTTTTGCGGCGGCGAGCGTGCTCCGAGGTCTGCGCATCGTTCAGGTTCCCACCACCTTGTTGGCAATGGTGGACAGTTCGGTGGGTGGGAAAACCGGCATCAACTCTACCAAAGGGAAGAACCTTATCGGGGCATTTCATCAGCCGATGCTGGTGTGGGCTCCGGTCTGCGCACTTCAGACCCTGGAGGAAGCCGAGTACCTCGCAGGATTTGGGGAGGTCATCAAAATCGCTCTGGTCGCGGATGCGGCGCTGTTCGCGGAATTGGAGGTTCACGCGGCGCCTTTGTTGGAACGTTCTCCGGACGCCTTGATGGCAGTGATTCAAAGAAGTGTCGTGTTAAAAGCGGAGATTGTCGCCTCCGACGAGAAAGAGAGCGGGCTTCGGATGGTGTTGAATGCGGGGCATACCGTCGCACATGGAATCGAGGCGGCAAGCGGCTTTCAGTGGCGACACGGTGCAGCGGTGGCGGTGGGGTTGGTAGCGGAGGCGCGTTGGGCCGAACGTCAGGGACACGCGGCGGGGGTCGTAGAACGCCTCGTGCCCCTGTTGCGCCGCTTCCAGCTGCCGATCGATGCACCCGAAACGCGAGCAGAAAGCGTGCTCGTGGCGATGCGCCTGGACAAGAAGAATGCGGACGCTATGCTGATCGTACCGGTGCCTGTGGAAGTCGGGCGCGCGGAACTCATTCGTCATCCCATCTCCCAACTGGCCGAATTGATCGAGGGTCTCTCATGCGTGGCTTTCAACCCCTCCTGCTGACGTCGATGGTTGCAGCCGGATGCGTTCTTGAGGGCTCCGAAGATCCGCAGCTGCTGGTACCGGAAGACATCGACATCGCATGGGATATGTCCTTTAATGCGGAAGAAGATGGCATTGCTGCGGTGATCCCAGTGGATGTGATGCTGTACGATGCTGCGACGGGTGAGCCCGTGGTCAACGCGGAAGTAGAGCTGCAAAGCGTTGAGTCCGGTGCGGCGTTCGTGATGCCCGACGAAGTGGTTCCGCTGACGTTGGATGAGGCGGCCGAGGCCGGTTGGTGGGACACCCGCCGCGATCGGTTGGTTTCGTTTGAGCCCGAGGACTTGGTGCCCACGGGCCGCATCCAAGTGCGCACCGACGGAAGTGGGCTTGCTCGCGTGTATGTTGTCGCGGACGCCTTCCCCGAGGACGAAGGCGGAAACCTCAACCCGATCGCGATCCTGGTGAGCACCGGGGTCACGGACGACACCTTCTCGTTGCTTCCACGGTGATCTCCTGGCGCTTTCCGACCCCGAACTGAACCTGTTGCTGGAGTTGCTGGAGCGTGAGCCCGGCAATTGGGCGTTTTTGCCCGCGTCCAAGGAACTGGCTCGCCGAAATCAAGGGCGAGAGGCCATTGCGATTCTCGAACGTGGGCTGGAGCTGCATCCCGGCCACCGCGAGGGATGGGTGTTGTTGGCCACGGTGGCGATCGAGGCGGACGAACACCTTCGATGTTTGATGGCGTTGGAAGCCATTGCACCTACGCCGGAACGCGATCCAGATCTGGTGGTGCTGCAAATCCGGGCTTTGGTGGGCATTGGGCAAGTGGAGCGTGCTGCGGCCCTGGCCGACAGTGTTTTGCTGCTCCACCCCGAACTGGAAGTTCAAGCGATGTTTGATCGCGCGGGGGGATTGCCCGACCCGAGGTTGCGCGGGATCGACCCCCAAGCCACGGCGGGGCGCGCCGAAGCCTATGTGGCCGCCGGTCGGGTCGATCGCGCGATCCGCATTTATAGGCGACTGCTGTTCCATCATCCGGAGGATGCTCGGCTTCGATCGAGGTTGTTGGAGCTGTTAGAAAGACCGCTACCTGAGCGAGACGATCTATCGGAAGAGCTCCCCGATCCGGCACAGTTACGGCTTGCCGGCATTCAGATCGACGATGAAGAGATCACCATGCCGGTGATCAATGTGTCCGAGGTGCGACGACGGGTCGCCGAGGTCAATCGCCCGCTTCCGGGTCTGGACGAAGTTCGTCGCGCGCTTCTCGATGATGAAACCGGCGAAGAAGCGCCCACCGACATCATGTCCCGAGCCAAACTGTTGGAAATGCCCGACCTTCGCACCGTGGCGTTGGACATCGACATCATGGAAGCCCGCCTGAAAGGTCCACTCCGTTGAAAGTGCTGCTGCTGAACGGCCCCAACCTCAACTGGTTGGGGAAACGGCAGCCTGAGATCTACGGAAAATTGACGCTTGCGGAGGTGGAAGCCAACCTTCGGGCGTGTGCGACCGAAGCGGGCGTTGCATTGGAGGCAGTGCAGAGCAACTCCGAGGGGGAGATTGTGGACGCGGTACAACAGGCATCCGAGCGGGGATTTTCGGGTGCGGTGGTCAATGCGGGCGCCTATTCCCACACCTCGATCGCATTGCGGGACGCATTTTTGGGGACCGGGCTGCCGTTTGTCGAGATCCACATCAGCAACATTCACGCGCGGGAGCCTTTTCGACGCCAGACGCTGTTGTCGGACGTCGCCATCGGGTCGGTTGTGGGGTTCGGCGTTTACGGCTATGAATTGGCGCTTCGTGGTCTTCTCGCCCAATTGAAACCGCGCTGAATACGGAGGACGTATGGGCTGGGGGGAATCGAACATCCCGGATCTAAGCGGGAAAGTGTTCGTGGTGACGGGGGGCAACAGCGGAATCGGCTGGGAGGCATCGCGGGCGCTGGCGGCCAAGGGCGCGCGGGTCATCATCGCCTGCCGAAATGAAGCGAAAGGCAGGGAAGCAGCGGATCGAATCCTGGCGTTGGTTCCCAATGCGCAGGTGGAGGTCGGCCGGCTCGATCTCGCGCATCTGGGCTCCGTCGCGGAGTTCGCGGCGGGGATTCTGAAGGATGTTCCCCAATTGCACGGCCTATTGAACAATGCGGGAGTCATGGCGCTGCCGTTTGCCAAGACCGGCGAGGGCTTGGAAATGCAGATGGGGACCAATCATTTTGGCCATTTTGCGCTAACCGGGCGCCTCATGCCGATGTTGGAGGCCACCCCCGGATCGCGGGTGGTGACCGTCAGCAGCATCATGCATCGGCGTGCGACCTTCGATTTTGACAATCTGCAGGGCGAAAAGGGCTACCAACCCTGGATTGCGTATGGCATGTCGAAGTTAGCGAACCTGTTGTTTACCTACGAGCTGGAACGCCGGTTGAAAGCCAAGGGCGCAGCCGTGTCGGCGTTGGCTTGCCATCCCGGGTACGCTGCAACGAATCTGCAGTTTGTCGGCCCACAAATGTCCGGCGCACGGTTCCGCGAGTACCTCATGAACATCGGAAATGTGGTGGTGGCGCAGTCGGCGGCGAAAGGCGCCTTGCCGACGCTGTTTGCGGCGACGGATCCGGAAGCCAGGGGTGGTCAATACATCGGACCGGGGGGGCTGATGGAGATGCGAGGCGCGCCGCGGGTGGTGAATTCGAACGCCGAGTCCAAGCGCGAAGATAACTCAAGGCGATTGTGGGCGTTGTCCGAGCAAGTGACGGGGGTTGCGTTCCTGAGCTAGCGAGCGGATAGGACCTATTTGGTAAAGTAGTTGACCATTACCCGGCGTGCGGAGGCCACGACGCCGAGGTACAGGGATGGCCTCCAACGGAGGGTAAATGGATCTGAAGCAGATCGAGTCGTTGCTCACGCTGCTGAGCCAGCACGACGTCAGCGATTTTCATTACAAGGCCGGCGAGGTTCAACTCCGGTTCCGCCTGGGCACACCGGTGGCGGCTCCGGTCGCCGTGGCGGCCCCAGTGGTGGCGGCTCCGGTCGCCGTGGCGGCGGCTCCCGCGGCGGTCGCTTCATCAGCGCCGGATCTCAGCTTGGTAACGGTGGAATCTCCGATGGTGGGCACGTTCTACCGTTCTCCTTCCCCAGGAGCGACTGCTTTTGTCGAGGTAGGAACTTCGGTTCGGGCTGGGCAGCCGTTGTGCATCGTGGAAGC